>CAZMEF010000001.1:0-352 GCA_964565305.1 uncultured Eubacteriales bacterium
TTTTGGAAATTGTACTCTTATTTTTTTTAATTAATAATGGCGGAAGAAATGGTGCAGTGGCAGAGGTGTTTGTTTAATTTGAAAGGAGACAGCTATTGTCAAGAGGGTGGACTTTCTTACTTCTCCGATAAGCTGCCAAACAAGATACGCAGATAATCGCGCCTACCGTACAAGATACGATCCACAAACACATTTGTTCTGTCTATGCGATAGAATGCTATGTAATTTCCGTAGACGAGATGCCGGTAATCACTTTCGATTCCTGTAATCGAGGACAGAAGAGATCCTAGTTCGGGGAAGTCCTGCACTTTTTCAAGGGCACCCAAAATGCCCGCCACAGTTTTTTGAGCTG
>CAZMEF010000001.1:362-44711 GCA_964565305.1 uncultured Eubacteriales bacterium
TATATTCCCATACCTCGTTGAGGTCGTTTAGAGCCTCAGGAGAATAACGAAGCTTATGCATCTTCTTTTTCCTTGAAGCGCGATTTCATGTCCTCGTGAGAAAGCCATCCCTTTTCCTCTCCTGACTTGCGGCCTTTGTTAAGCTCGCCAAGCAGTTTGATCGTTGCTTGTGTCTTTTCGTAATCAGTAATATCGATCAGTGCGTATCGTCCCCTGCCGTTCTTAGTTAAGAACACAGGCTCACCGGCGGAGACATCGCGCAAAACCTCGTTGTAATTGCGTAAATCCGATACTGGCTTGATATTTGGCATAAACAACGACCCCTTTCTGCTGTCATCATTATATGCTTATTGTTCGTAAAATCCAACAGCAAACTACGCAGCGAGAATAGTGTCTCCTGAAGGAGCAGCCCACCGTCATCACCGATTATTACGAGCCGCTTGTCCGGAGGCTGATTGAAAAGGTGGACCGTCAACCAATTCACCGTGGAATTCAAGTCCCCCTTGGCGGGAAGCTATATATCAACAAAGCGACTTTGAAGGTCTGCCTCAACAGTTCCATTTACATTTTGCGGGATTTGGTTCGGCCTCTACTGCAATTGCCCTTAAAGCGGCGGCATAATCTGCGCAAACTTCTTCTGCGACTGCTTCATACTCTTCGTCGTTAGCGCTAAAGCCTAAACGGTCATAGCCAACGGCGGCAGCCGCATAAAAATACGTACCTAGCGAATGCGACGCAGCGTGTATGCTTCCGGTTGACTGCCCGATTGCTCTTGCGGCGGCTTGCGCAACAGGATTATTGTCCAACTCACGGGCGGCGGCGTGGCATTCATTTAGAATGATATTCCTGACATACGGCAGCTTCGCCTTGCCATAGAGCCACTCGCGGGCGGCGGATATCGCATGATCTGGTCGCCTGTCATTTGGGTAATGCTTCATAAAAAGCGGCAGGATCTTCCGCTCTGCATAATCAAGCGTCCAGTTGGCAACCGTTGTCTTGCTCTGCGTTTCAATAAGCCGCATAAGAGCAATGGTCGAAGGCGCATCCGCTCTGCCGCGCGTTTTTCGTAGTTTACCGCTCATATTAGATTACCTCCGAAAGCTTAGTCAAACCCTTTGGTTACAAGGCTTTACGCCCTCTCCAATAAGCACGCACATTCTGTATGAGGCGTCATCGGAAACATATCCACCGGTTGGCAATATGTCGGGCGCCAGCCGTATGTACCCAAAGTGATGAGATCCCGGGCAAGGGTGGCCGGATTGCAGGAGACGTAGACGATGTTTCGGGGGCGGGAGCGGGCGATGGCTGTTAGCGCGCCTTCCTCTGCTCCACCTCTCGGAGGGTCCAAGATAACGACCGATGGATCGCCATGACGCGAACGAGTCATTGAGGGTAACACGCGTTCGGCCCGCCCTTCTACAAACGAGACGTTCTTGATGCCGTTGATCTCCGCGTTCTTACGCGCGTCTTTCACGGCCGGAGGAACTTCTTCGATCCCCACCGCGCGCGACGCTCTCCTTGCCGCGAAGAGAGTTATGGTCCCGATGCCCGAATAGACATCGTACACGAGGTCATCGGGGCCCAATCCGGCGGCGTCGAGCACGATGCGGTAAAGCTGAACGGCCTGCTCCGAGTTCACCTGGTAGAAGGAATGCGGGGAAACGCGAAACCGGAGACAGCCAAGCCCGTCATCCCCGAAGAGATCTTCTATGTAGGCCCGGCCTCCGATCACTCTGTTCCGTTCGCCCAAGATGATGTTGGTCCGCTCTGTATTGAAGTTCAATACCACGCTGACCAATCGGGGAAGCTTTTCGCGCAGCTCTCGCGCGAACTCCTCTTCTGTAGAGGCGCCGCCGGGAAGCCCTCGCCCGTTGATGACTAACACCGCCATGCGTTCGCCTGTACCGGGAGCAGCCCTCGCCATGACGTGCCGCACAAGCCCTCTTCCGGTCTTCTCGTCATACACCGAGAATTTTCGATGGCGAAGCATCTCGACCATCTCCCGGATAACCTCGCGCGCGGAAGGGTGCTCAAGAGGGCAATCCAAGGACGCGACCACATCGTGACTGTACGGTTTGAAAAAACCGGCTGTTATGCTGCCGCCCCGCACGGCCAGCGGGACTTCGACTTTGTTGCGGTATTCGAGGATCCGTGGAGAAGGGATGCAAGGAAGGACTTCAAGGTCGCGGACCTTTGCGATCCGTGCGAACGCCTCCTCGACGATCTTGCGTTTCCATTCGAGTTGAAGCGGGTATTCAAGATGTTGCCATGTGCAGCCTCCGCAATCAGAGGCGACGGGGCAAGATTCTTTGATCCTGCCGGGGCCCGGCCGGACGATCTCCAGCACACGCCCTCTCAAGAATCCCTTTTTTCTCTCGATCGTCTCGTATTCGACCTTGTCGCCCGGAACGGTTCCCGCCAAAAAGACGACAAGCCCCTCATCGGGGCCTGACAGGACTCGTCCGACGCCCTCTCCCCTATGATTGAGGCCGGTCACCTGGGCGCTTGCGCTCACTTAAGTGAGACACTCGAAGAAGGGGAGCACGGATCGTGGCCTTCTACGCCGGCCGGCAGGTCGTCCTCGCCGATAATCACTATCTCCGGCTCCAACTCGACCCCGAAGGTCTCCTTGACTTTGTCGCGTATGGCAGCCATCAGCGCCAGCACATCCTTGGCGGTCGCGGTTCCCGTGTTCACGATGAAGCCGGCGTGCCTGGTAGACACTTGAGCCCCTCCGATAGCGAACCCCTTAAGCCCGAGTTCTTCTATCATGGAGCCAACGTAATGTCCCGGCGGACGCCTGAAGGCGCTTCCGGCGGACGGCAGACCCAGCGGCTGTTTTCGCTCGCGTTCGCGGGAGCGGCTTTCCATCAGTTCGTGGATCCTAGCCGGGTCCCCCTTGGTCAGCCCCAGTTCGACTTCCAGTATCAACAGATCGTCTCGCGTCTGAAACAAAGAGTAGCGGTACGAAAACTGCAGCTCATCGGGGCCATACCAGCGGATGCCGTCGCCCAAGGTGGCCGCTCTCACTCTTCTCACAAGAGAGCCGAAGTCGCCGCCGTACGCCCCCGCGTTCATGGAGACCGCCCCGCCGACGCTGCCCGGAATGCCGGTCGCGAACTCCAGCCCCGAAAGACCGCTCGTTTGCGCTTCACGGACCAAGTCGGAAAGCAGCGTGCCTGATTTCGCGTAGAGGGAGAATGCCCCGTTGTTCTCTATTCCGGATAGGCCTGGCGCCATTTTGATGAGGCACCCGCGCACTCCCCCGTCTCTCACAAGCAGGTTTGTCCCATTGCCGACCACCCGGCACGGTACGGAGAGGTCCATGCACGCGTTCCAGGCCGCCACCGCGTCCTCTGCCGTTTCAGGCAGCACGAGCAGATCGCACGGTCCTCCGATTCGAAAAGAGGTATGGTT
Source organism: uncultured Eubacteriales bacterium (assembly GCA_964565305.1). Lineage (GTDB taxonomy): Bacteria > Bacillota > Sulfobacillia > Fermentithermobacillales > Fermentithermobacillaceae > DULO01. The sequence goes on from CAZMEF010000001.1 coordinate 3,780, forward strand.
CGCCATAGGCTCGGAGAAGAACACGCGAGAACCGGTGAGGGTGCGAGCGACGTTCACGAGCCTTTCATCTTCCCCGATCATCCCTAACCCCCCCGCCTACCATATACAGACTATGCCCCGGTATCAGGATAGTATCTTCTGCCTGAGTATTATGTTTACCTTTCCGGGGTTCGCCTTACCCTTGCTGGCCTTCATGACCTGGCCGACAAGGAATCCCAGAGCCTTGTCTTTGCCGGACCGGTACTCATTGACCGCGTCCGGGTTGGCATTCACGACGGACTCCACGATGGCCGACAGTTCCGCGTCATCCGATACCTGCTCCAAACCTTCCTCTTTCACGATCTGCCCCGGTGGTTTCTGGGTCTCAATCATCTTTATGAGTATGTCCTTGGCTATCTTTCCACTGATAAGGCCCTCGCGTTGCAGTTCCATCATGGAGACCAGATTCTCAGGCGATAGGGGAATCGAATCATAGTCCAACCCCTTCGCCTTCATGTACCCCATCAGATCTCCCATCACCCAGTTGGATGTGGTCTTGGGATCGCCGCCCAGTTCCACACACCTATCGAAAAACTCAGCCAGGCTCGGATCGAGCGTCAGCACCCCGGCATCATACGGGGGCAACCCTAACTGGTTGACGTAATATTCGACCAATTGGTTCGGAAGGCGAGGAATAGATGATTTGATTTGTTCGATGTACTCCGGATCTAATTCCAGGCGAGGCAGGTCCGGGTCGGGAAAGTATCTGTAATCCTGGGCGGTTTCCTTGGAACGCATAGAGGACGTGACGCCTTTTTCCTCATCCCAATGACGCGTTTCCCGTACGATCCTTTCGCCCCTTTCAAGGGCCGCTATCTGCCGCTCGTACTCGCAAGCGATGGCCCTCCCGACTGCCCTGAACGACGAAAGGTTCTTGATTTCGACAGGAACGCCCATCTCGGCGGCGCCATCCTCCCGAACCGACACGTTACAGTCGACCCGCATGGACCCCTCTTCCATCCTAACGTCGGACACGCGGGCAAACTTCAGCGTTCGCTGCATTTTCTCGAGATACTCGCGAGCTTCCTCAGGCGACGATAGGTCCGGCTCGGAGACGATCTCAGCCAAAGGCACGCCCGAACGATTGAAGTCCAGGAGAGAGTACTCGGCTGTCGTTATGTCGTCGCCCGCGTGCATCGATTTACCGGCATCCTCCTCAAGATGCAGCCTCCGTATCCGGATGCGTTTGCCGCTATCCAGATCAATGTACCCATTCTGGGCTAAAGGCTCGTCCAACTGCGTGATCTGATACGCCTTGGGCAGATCCGGGTAGAAATAGTTCTTGCGATCAAAGCGCCCTGACAGGTTAACGTGGCAGTTGAGCGCCAAAGCCGCAACTGTGCCGAGCCTGATGGCTTCCTCGTTGGCTACGGGAAGCGAGCCCGGTAGGCCCAGGCACGCGGGGCAGACGTTGGTGTTTGGAGGGTCTCCGAATTTCGCCTCGCACCGGCAGAACATTTTTGTGGTTGTGAGGAGTTCGACGTGGACCTCCAGCCCAACCGTAAGGGCGTATTTCGGACTAGACAACAGGCTCACCCTCTTTCTCGGACGAAACCGCATGACGCGCCTTCATTCTGCTCCTTCGTGCCGATATCTCGTCCTTCGCCGACTGCTCGAAAGCCCATCCCACGGCGAGAATGGTGCCCTCGTCGTAAGGCTTGCCCATTATCTGCAGGCCGCAAGGCAGGTCGTCTACGAAACCGCACGGGACGGAAAGCGCGGGAATGCCCGCAAGGTTTGCCGGCACCGTGAGGACGTCGGCGGCGGACATGGCGACGGGATCATCCGCCAGAGCCCCGAGTCTGAAGGCCACCGTCGGCGTAGTCGGCGTGAGAAGTACATCGTATGAGCCGAACGCTTTCTCGAAGTCGCGACGTATCAAAGTGCGAATTCGCGCGGCCCTCAGATAATAGGCGTCGTAGAAACCGGCGGAAAGCGCAAACGTTCCCAGCAGAATGCGCGCCTGCACCTCTTTTCCGAACCCTTGGCCGCGGGTTTCTTTGTACATCTCTGTCAGGTCTGAAGATTCCGCTCGCGTGCCAAACCTCACCCCGTCGAACCTGGCGAGATTGGATGAGGCCTCGGAAGGCGCGATTATGTAGTAGACATCCAGGCTATGCGGAGTAGCGGGAAGGGACACCTCGTCGATTACGACCCCCATATCGGCCAACCGGCCCAAAGAACGGTCAAACTCGCTCTTGATTCCGGAATTCTTGACGAGCCCCAGCATCTCGCGAGGGATGCCCGCCCGAAGGCCCTTCAAGGGCCGGCCAAGACGCCTGGCATACGGAGGCACATCCTTCCTGGAACTGGTGGAATCCATCGAATCGTGCCCGGCCATGACCGAAAGGGCAAGAGCGCACTCCCACACGCTGTTCCCAAGCGGCCCGATCTGATCGAGAGAAGACGCGAAAGCCACAGCCCCGTACCGCGATACTCTGCCGTAGGTGGGTTTCAGCCCGCATATCCCGTTGTAACTCGCGGGCTGCCTAATGCTTCCCCCGGTGTCAGTTCCGAGGCTGAGCGGAACCATTCCTGACGCGACGGCGCAGGCAGAGCCCCCGCTTGAGCCGCCGGGAACCCTACTCAGGTCCCACGGATTTCGCGTAGCCCCGAAAGCGGAGAGTTCGGTAGAGGAACCCATGGCAAACTCATCGCAATTTGTCTTCCCTGTGAATACGGCCCCGGCACGCCTCAGATTGGCCACGGCCGTAGCATCGAAAGGCGACACGTACCCTTCCAGCATCTTCGAGCCGCAAGTGCAACGCGACCCTTTGAGGTTGAGGTTATCTTTAAGCGCCAAGGGAAGTCCCGCCAGCGGGCCTGGATCTTCTCCTCGCATGATCAATGCGTCGATTCTCGCCGCTTCCAGCCGGGCATCCGCTTCCCTAATCTCAAGGTAGGCGTGCAGTTCCGGCTCCAGTTGAGCCGTCCTTGTGAAGAAAGAATCCAGCACTTCCTGGGCAGAAACCTTCTTCTGAGCAACCATTTCCACTATGTCTTTTGCTTCCAGTTCCCAGATTTCCACTCTAGACCATCTCCCCCGCGCCCGGTGAGCCTTCGCGCGGCACTGATACGTAAGGCCCTTGTTTGGCGGGCGCCATCTCGAGGACCTCTCCCCGCGCGAGACTGGGTCGAGGTACATCCTGTTCCGGCTCAAGACGGACGATGTCTCCCGCCACGAAGGTGGGGGGCACGCCGGTTACGTCAACCGCCTTCAGGCGTTCGAACCGTAGTAGTATGGACTTAAGCTCGGCTTCTATCGCCGGTGTTTCCGCAGGCAAAAGGCTCAGATGAGCCAGCTCCGCCACATGCTTCACATCGATATCCAAACCGTTATCCCTCCAGCGACAAGAATTCCTCGGGGGACATCACCCTCACGCCCAATTCTCTGGCTTTTGCCAGCTTCGAACCCGGGTCATCCCCCGCTATCACCGCGTAAGTGTTCCTGGATACCGATGACGACACTTTTCCCCCAAGAACCCCTATGCGTTCTTCCGCTTCCTTCCTGGTCATTCCCGGAATAGTACCCGTAACGACTAAGGTCTTGCCCGCAAGCGTCCCCCCGGTCCGCCTCGCCGCCTGAAGCGACGTCGCCCCCATCACTCCCGCCGCCTTGAACTTTCCGATCATCTCGACGAGAGACTCCCCCGACCGGGCGTCGAGAATGGAGGCGACGGTCTCGGGCCCCACATCGGCCACGGTCTGAAGCTCTTCCGGCGTCGCTTGCCAAAAGGCCTCCATCGACCCGAATTTCTCGGCTATCGCAAGAGAGGCTCGCTCGCCCACATGCCGGATCCCGAGCGCGAACAGCAACTTGGCGAAGGGGCGGTCGCGAGACGCGTCAATGGCCGAGATGAGGTTCTCCGCGGACCTGTCGCCTTGCCGCGGAAGCCTCTTGACGTCTTCTACCGATAGAGAGTACAGATCGCCCGGGTCCCGGACAAGGCTCGATTCCAACAGCGCGTCGACCATGGAAGGCCCCAGCCCCCTGATGTCCATGGTATCACGCGAGGCGAAGTGGATCAGTTTCTCACGAATGACGGCGGGGCAGGTAGGCGAAGTGCATCTCCACGCCGCTTCGCCCGGCATCCGTCGAGCTTCCAATCCGCACGCCGGACATCGCTCCGGCATCCTGAATTCGATCTCACGGCCTGTCCGTTTCTCTGCGAGGACCGAGACCACTTCCGGGATCACTTCGCCTGCCTTCTGGACGATTACCCTGTCTCCGATCTTGACGCCCAAGTCGCGTATTATGTCTTCGTTATGCAGCGTGGCCCTGGACACCGTGGATCCCGAAATTCTTACAGGTTCGAGAATGGCAGTGGGGGTAATCACCCCTGTGCGGCCAACCTGCACTATTATGTCGAGAACCGTCGTTTCCGCCTGTTCGGGGGCGAATTTGAACGCGATCTGCCCTCTCGGCGAGTGCGAGGTCGCCCCGAGCCGGGCCAGAAGGTCCATGTCGTTAACCTTGATCACGATTCCATCGGTGTCGTAGATGAGTTGGTGCCGCCGCGAATCCCATCGGGATATGCTCTCGACCACTTCTTTCTCTGTGAAAAGAAGGTCATATTCGGGCACCGAGAAACCGAGATCCCGAAGATGGGCGAGACATTCCTCTTCACTGTCGACGCGACGCGACGATTCTCTGATCTCGTAGAACACCGCCCTAAGCGGCCTGGAGGCCGTAACAGCCGGATCCATCTGCCTCAATGAGCCTGCCGCCGCGTTTCTGGGGTTCGCGAAAGGCTGCAATCCGGCCTCCTCTCGTTCCGTGTTGAGCGCGGCGAAATCCCGCTTCGGCAGGTAGACCTCGCCGCGGACTTCCAAGGAACCGGGCGAGTCCTCCCGCAGCTTAAGGGGGATCGATCTGACAGTACGGACGTTCGAAGTGACATCCTCGCCGTTCAGCCCGTCGCCCCGGGTTAAGCCGAGCTCGAGGTCTCCGTCTACGTAACGCAGGATAACTGAAAGGCCGTCGATTTTGGGCTCAACCACAAATCCGGGCCTATCCTCCGGCAGCGCGGCTTGAAGAGCGCGCCTGCAGTACAGGAGCACTTCGCCCTCGTTGAAGGCGTTAGAGAGGCTGAGCACCGGGCCGGAGTGCGCGACCGAACGAAACCCGCCCGAGAGAGCGCCGCCGACTCTTTGGGTCGGGGAGCCGGCTGTGACAAGGTCTGGATACTGGGCCTCGAGCGCCTGTAGCTCCTTGAAAAGCTTGTCAAACTCGCTGTCGGGGATGGACGGCTGATCCAGGGCGTAGTATCGATATTGGTGTTCCGCGATCTGACGCCGGAGTTCCCCTAGGCGGTTCTCCGCGGTCGCTTTCGGATCCACGTTGAATCCCTCCCTCATGCCTAGTCGTCCCGGGTCTTCGCGAGCAGAAGCTCGCGCGGGATCTCAGAAACGAACCTGGACACCCTCGCTCGCGTCTGTCCCAAGTAACCTTCCCTCGAAAATGCGAAGGTAAGGTACAGTCTCTGTTTTGCCCTGGTCATCCCCACATACATCAACCTGCGCTCTTCCTCAAGCGCGCTTTCGTCCAAAGTGGACCGGCTGTGCGGGAGGATGCCCTCCTCAACTCCGACTATGAACACGTTTTCGAACTCGAGACCTTTTGCCGAATGAAGCGTCCCCATGACGCAAGAATCCCGGTTCTCGTCGTAAGCATCCTGATCGGAAGTTAGAGCGCAGGTTTCGAGATAGTCGTAGAGAGGATTATCGCGGCCGTCGTAGGCGTTCATCGACCCCATCAGCTCCTCCAAATCCTCCAACCTGGACTCGCTCTCGCGAGTGCCTTCGCGAAGAAGAGCGGGCAGATAGCCGACGTCTTGGAGTGTATCGTGCAGAAGTTTCGCCAAGGGCGTCCCGGCGGCGACATCAGACGCTCTTTTCTTAAGCGCCCCTCCCAGTTCCAAAGCGCCGGTCTTTTGACGCTTTGTCATGCCGGGGATCTCGCCTGCCCCGCATAGGGCTTCAATCAGGCCGGTTCCCCGGTCTTGCGAGAACGCCACGACTCTTTTCACAGCGGCCGGACCGAGCCCGCGAGGGGGTTCGTTGGCGATCCGCTCCAAAGAGACGGAGTCTTTCGGGTACGCAAGTAGCCGTAGATAACTGATGGCGTCCTTGACGTGCTTCCGCTCGTAGAACCTGTATCCCGCGAGCACTGTGTAAGGCAGGCCGGATTCCATGAGCGCCTCCTCGAAAGGCCTGGATTGAGCGTGCGTGCGGTAGAGGATCGCGCACGAGTTCAAAGGCGAACCGTTCGTTACGAGTCCTTCGATCTCGGATCTTACAAAGCGGGCCTCATCCTCGCCGTCGTCTCCGGCGTAGACCGTGATGAGCGATCCGCCCTTTTTGCTGGTCCAGAGACGTTTGTCTTTCCTGTCCAGGTTGTGGCGGACGACATGGTACGCACCGTCTAGGATCTGCTTTGTCGACCTGTAGTTTTGCTCTAGCTTCACGACCTTGCACGTCGGGTAATCGCGCTCGAAATCCAAGATGTTGCGGATGTCCGCCCCGCGGAAAGCGTAGATGCTTTGGTCATCGTCGCCAACGACGGCGATGCGCCCGTGCCCGGCCGCAAGAAGCCTGGTCAGCTCGTATTGAGCCCGGTTTGTGTCCTGGTATTCGTCCACAAGGAGGTGAGAGAACTTGGTCTGGTACTTGCTAAGGATAGAAGGGTTTCTCGAAAGAAGAAAAACCGTCTCCATGAGCAAATCATCGAAATCCATGGCGTCCATCTGAAGCAGCTTCTGCCTGTAAAGCGCATAAGCCTGAGCTACCTTCGTCTCATAGAAGGTGGATGCCCTGGCCGCGTAGTCTTCCGGCCCGAGCAGTTCGTCCTTTGCCGCTGAAATGCTGTGGAGTAACCCTCTGGGCGGAAACTGCTTCTCGGAAAGGTTCATTTCCTTAAGACACGCTTTCATGATCCGCTGTTGGTCCGAATCGTCCGCTATGGAAAAGCGGCTCGAACGCCCGGTCCCCGGAAGTTCAGTCCGCAGGATCCGAGCGCAAGCAGAATGGAAAGTCATGGCCCAAACGCCCTGAGACGTAGAGCCGAGCAGAGCGGCTATCCGGTTTTTCAACTCCCTTGCGGCCTTATTGGTGAAAGTGATGGCGAGGATCCCCGAGGGGGACCAGCCGGACGCGATTATGTAGGCCACCCTTCTGGTCAGAACGGTGGTCTTGCCGCTCCCCGCGCCGGCAAGTATTAGAAGAGGCCCCTCGATATGGGTGACGGCTTCAACCTGGCTTTGGTTTAGCCCGCTGAGGATGTCGTCCTTACATGGGTTCGTGCTCTTTCTCTGGGTCATGGAAACACCGCCGCGGTAAGTTTGTAGATGACCCGATTATACCCGAAGCGCGCCCTCTCGTGCAGGAGTCCTGCTTTCAACGTAGAAATACTGTAGATTGAGTATTCTCTTCCGAAAAGAGGAAAGGGGACCGCATGAGACCAGACGCGCCGGCAGTCGTCCAAAGCGACGGCACCATACTTTTGGAAGTCGGCAATCCCGACTACGAAAGCGCCCGGGATAGCCTAATGCGTTTCTCCGATCTTGTGAAAAGCCCCGAGTACATCCACACCTACAGGCTGTCTTCTTTGTCGCTGTGGAACGCCGCGTCTTGCGGAATGACGCCTCCGGAAGTCATACGATTGTTATCGGGGGTTTCGCGCTACGATCTCCCGCAAACCATTGAAGCGCTGATACGCGACACCATGGGAAAGTACGGCATCCTTTCTCTCCATCAAGAAGGGGAGGACCTGGTCCTCCGGTCCCGCGATCCGTTCGTGATGGAAGAAGTGAGGAGGTCCGACAAGACGGCGCCGCTCATCGAGCAAATCCGCGCCGACGGTTCGTTCATCGTGCGGCCCGAAGCCAGGGGGTCCATGAAGCAGGCCCTCATCAAGATGGGATATCCTTGCGAGGACCTGGCAGGTTACAAAGCGGGCGATCCGCTGGCCGTGTCATTCTCCAAAAAGAAAGAGGGGAACGGCGCGTGGTCTCTGAGACCGTACCAGAAAGCGGCATGTGACGCCTTTTGGGCCGGGGGCTCCGTCCGCGGCGGCAGCGGAGTCGTAGTGTTGCCCTGCGGGGCGGGAAAGACGATCGTAGGCATGGGCGTGATGGAAAAAGTCGGCATGCAGACCCTCATCCTGACGACCAACGTCGTGGCCTTGAGGCAATGGATCTCCGAACTGCTCGAAAAGACAGATCTTTCGCCCGACCAGGTGAAAGAGTATAGCGGCGAATGCAAAGAAATAGGTCCCGTGACGGTGTCGACGTACCAGATTCTGACGTACCGGAAAAAGGGCCGGGAACCGGAATACCCCCATTTCGAGCTTTTCGACAGGCGAAACTGGGGACTCATCATCTACGATGAAGTGCACCTTTTGCCGGCACCCGTGTTCAGAATAACGGCGGACCTACAAGCCCGCAGAAGGTTGGGCCTCACAGCGACTTTAGTTCGCGAAGACGGACGTGAGGATGAGGTCTTCAGCCTGATCGGACCCAAGAAATTCGACAAACCGTGGAAAGAGCTGGAGGAACAAAACTGGATAGCCCAGGCAAGCTGCCACGAAATACGGGTGGACCTCTCGCCTGAAGACAGATTGGAATACGCCGTGGCAGAAGAGCGGGACAAGTACCGCATAGCGGCCACAAACGAGCGGAAACTGCCTATCATAAAGAACATCTTAGACCATCACAAAGACGATCAAGTTCTGGTCATCGGCCAGTACCTGTCCCAGTTGGAACTCATCGCCAAAGCGCTGGGAACTCCTCTTCTTTGCGGCCAAACTCCCAACTCCGAGAGAGAAGAGCTGTATTCGGGCTTCAGGGAAGGTCGGATCAAGACGCTTGTGGTTTCCAAGGTCGCCAATTTCTCCGTGGATCTGCCCGATGCCAACGTGGCCGTCCAAGTTTCGGGCACCTTTGGGTCTCGTCAGGAAGAAGCGCAGCGTCTTGGAAGGATTTTGCGGCCCAAGCCCCAAGGCGACGGAGCGACTTTCTACTCTCTTGTGACAAGGAACACCAAAGATCAGGATTTCTCCCAAAAAAGACAACTGTTCCTCACCGAGCAGGGTTACCGATACACCATATGGGAAGGGCAAAATTACTTGAACGCGTTGTCCGAAGGAGGCGTCGCCGGTGAACCTGTATGAGGCATTTTCCTCCACTTCGGCCGAACGCCTGAAGAGCATAGCCGCCTTCTACGGTTTGCAAACGACTTGCGATCTCGCCGCTAAGGTAGCCTCGCATCTGGTCGTTCCCGCAAACGTCTTGGTGGCCATGAACGGGCTCAACAGCGAAGAGATCTTGGCGCTCCGCCTCATCACCATCGCTGCCGGGGGACAAGGAGTAGTAGTGGAACAATGCCACCAGAAGCTGAACCAACTTTCTAGAAAATGGCGCAGGAACGGTGCAAAGGTTATCGAGGCGCTCATTTCTAGAGGGCTGGTGTTCACACGCCGGGAGGGGTACAGGCACATCTACTTTGTGGCCTCCGACCTTCGGGGTTTCTTGGCCGATTACTTCCTGTCCGAGATCTATAGATCCGCCGTCGTGGACAGCGCCCGGTTCGCGCCGAGGCGACGACATGACGGAGCGATGCCGCTACGCCATATGTGCCTTTTCCTGTCGTACCTTCGCAAGAACGAGGTCAAGCTCACTCAATCGGGCAACATGTTCAAGAAATCTCAGACGGAGATATCCGCCTTGATCGAGGAAGAGGCGGCGCCGCTTGACGAAGCGCTGTTCCCCGTGAGGTATCCCCCTAGGCTCGCGTTCCTTCTCTACTTCGGGAAATCCAAAAGCCTCGTTGAAGAGCGAGGGGGAGCACTGGTCCTCGGTCAGAAAGCCTATCCTTGGATAGAGGCCCCCTATGAATCTTGGCGCCAGGACCTTTTCGACTACTGGCGGCAAACCTTCATCGCCCAGGACAGTGATCTCCAGACCCTCCTTTGGATTGTGATGATGGCCCCGAAGGACAATATCCTTTCGTTGGAATCGCTGCTGGCCGAGATGGACACCTTGTCCACCAGCCACTCGTCCCATGGGCTGAACCTTCGGGTAGAACGCAGTCTCGTTGATTTCCTGGAGTATCTGGGCGGACTCGAAGTGGCCTCCTCGATAAACGGCCTTTTCATAAGGCCGACCGATATGGGAAGGGTTATGTTCAATCCGGGGGCCTCCTGGCCGGATGAAACCTTTGACGAAAGCGTCTACGTCCAGGCCAATTTTGAGGTGCTCGTGCCGTGCTCTGTGGGACCGCGCGTCATTTGGGCGATCGACGCGTTCGCGGAACTGCTCAAGTCAGATCAGATGATGGTCTTTAAGCTTACACGAAATTCTGTCTACAGGGCCTTGGTGTTATCCTACACCCCCGAAACCATAAAGGCGTTCCTTGAGTCCCACTGTAAGAGCCCCGTGCCCCAAAACGTCTCCTATTCCATATCCCATTGGGGGACATCCTACGGACGGTTGGAGTTCGAAGAGGCTATCCTTCTGAAATGCGACACGGCGGAATTGGCGGACGAGCTTCTGCTCTCTCCCAGGATCCGGCCTCACTTGCAGGGAAAAGTCGGACCCCGGCACCTCGTCGTGAATAGGACGTCATACGACCAATTGATCGCGGCTCTGGCCGATGAGGGATACATGCCGAAAGTTGATGGCAGCTCGCGTGTCCGTCGAGAGATCGCCGGACAACCCGACTAGGGGCGCATACTACAGGTCCCTGACGGGACGGGCAAGCGGAAGGTAACGCCCCGCCTTGTTTGCGGCTTTGTCGTACCTGTTGAGCCAGAAGAACGATAAACCCAATCCGGCCAGTCCCGCGACGGTCCCCCACAATGTGGGATTGCCAATCCCTCGCCCCAGAAGCCATCCGGCGCCGAAAGCCAAGAACGCGATTATGACAGGCATGAGGTAGACCAGGAACGAAATTCGCAGGTAATCTTCGTTATCCATCTCGAGTTCAACAGTTTCCCCCGGTGAAACGTCCCCGAGAGGGACGGCTTCCACTATCAGATCATCGTTGTCCCCGAAAGCGATATGGGCATGAGAGCATTTTTGACAGTTGTCGCATGCCGCCGTCCGCTTCACGGAAACGGTGATCCTGCCATCGCCGACCGAGACCACCCGACCCAATTCCCTCACTGTTCCGCCTCCGAATCTAGAACAGAATCTTATGCCTGCTCCATCCTACATTGAGGACAAGGCCCAGGGCAAATGAGTCAACCAGGAGCGCGGAGCCGCCGTAGCTCAAAAACGGAAGCGGCATCCCGGTGACAGGCATGATCCCCATGGTCATTCCCAAGTTCACGAACAAGTGAAAAGCGAACATAGTTAGTATCCCACCGGCCACAAGAGTCCCCTCCCTATCGGACGCGTTTGCGGCTATGACAAGGCATCTTAACAAAATAACAGCGTAGAGACCCAGCACCAAGAGGGTCTTGACGAATCCCAGTTCTTCTCCCACAACCGAGAAGATGAAATCGGTGTGTTGTTCCGGTATGAAATCCAGCTTGTTCTGAGTGCCTTTCCCGAGACCCTTGCCCCACGTTCCCCCCGAACCTATCGCGATCTTCGACTGCAAAACTTGATACCCCGTCCCAAGCGGGTCCTCGTGAGGATTAAAGAGTGACGTTAGGCGCTTGACCTGATAATCCTCTAGCGGCAAAGGCAACCCGGCGTAGCGGTTAAGCAGCAGCAACACCGCTATCGCCAGTACCGCCAGGAAGACCAACTTCATGACCGAAACGCCCGAAACGCCCCCGAAGTAGAGCATCCCAGTGCATATGGCGAGGAGCACCAAGGCGGTACCGAGGTCAGGCTGTTTCATGATCAAAAGAAGGGGCGGGACGAAGGTCACGTAGAAGAACGCGAGTTCCCATATCCTTTGCGGAACCTCATCGGATCTGGTAAGCAGCCAAGCGCCGAACAACACCGCCGAGACCTTCGCGACCTCTGACGGTTGTAGCGGAAAAAGGCCCAAGTCGATCCAGCGGGTCGCGCCCCCCACGGTAGTGCCAACAAACAACACGAGTACCAAGAGACCGACCGTAACCCCGAAGATCCACGGCGAGATGCTCACCATGTCCCTGTAGTTTATGAAGGTTCCCAAGGCCAAAGCGACCAATGACAGCCCCATAAGTACCAGCTGTTTCTTGACCCAATAATGACCGTCGGAGCCGTGTGTCGCGCTATCGATCAGCGGAAGAGAAAGGGCGTCCAACAACAAGACGGCGACGACAAGATATACGTCGATCCGCCGGACGACTCTTCTTTCAATACGAACGCTGGGCAGTTCTATCGTTGTAGACTGCTCCCCTCTTCACGGATATGATCGGTATGTTGGCCACGAGGGCGCTTCTCTTTTCGATGACTTTCCAGTCGAACTCGATCCCGGACCGGTCTATCTCTACGTATTTGGAAATAGCCACTATAACATCGTCTCGCATCTGCTCCATCGTCTGCGGAGACAGCGAGAGACGGTCTTGCATCAATACCACACGTAATCTGTCTTTGGCCACATCCTTGGTCGCTTTTTTCCGACCAAACCAGTTCAACACGGCTATCCCCCCTAACCCAGCCCTACGATCTTCTTGAGCTTGTCCCAGACGCTTTGCTTCTCCGCCAGATCCATGAAGGGCACTTCCTCTCCCCTAATCCTTCTGGCGATATTCCGAAACGCCTGCCCCGCCCGGGATTCCTGCGATAACGCCGCGGGCTCGCCGCGGTTAGTGGAGACAACTATGTACTCATCATCGGGCACAACGCCTATGAGTTCGATGGCAAGTATGTCCAGAATGTCAGGTATATCCATCATATCGCCCCGGGCGACCATTCTCGGCTTGACCCTGTTGACCAACAACTGAGGCCTCTCAAAACCCGCCGCCTCCAAAAGGCCTGTGATCCTGTCGGCGTCCCTCACGGCCGAGATCTCGGGCGTGGTGACGATGATCGCCTTATCGGCTCCGGCGATGGCGTTCTTAAAGCCCTGTTCTATCCCCGCGGCGCAGTCGATCAAAACGTAGTCATGATCTTCCCTAAGGCCGTCCATGAGCTCTTTCATCTGCTCAGGCGTGACCGCGTTCTTATCCTTTGTCTGGGCAGCGGGCAAAAGGAACAACCCGTTGATCCGCTTGTCCTTTATTAGCGCCTGCCTAAGCCGGCAATAGCCCTCTACCACGTCCACCAAATCGTAGACTATCCGGTTTTCGAGGCCCATGACCACATCCAGGTTACGAAGGCCAATATCGGCGTCCACCATGACTACCTTGGCGCCGGACACGGCAAGCGCAACTCCCAGGTTGGCGCATGCCGTGGTCTTGCCAACTCCTCCTTTGCCGGACGTGATCACAATGGTCTCACTCAATGCTATCCCTCCCATCGGGTGCCTTCTAGAGGCTCGACAACGATTCTTCCGTCTTTCAACCTGGCCACTTCGGGCCCGTGACCCCCCACCCGATCATCCTCCGGGGGCCGCCCTATGGTGTCGGCTATCCTTATCTGGGTCGGAGAAAGGCTAAAAGCGACTATTGCAGAGGACGGATCGCCGCTTGATCCGGCGTGTGCCAGCCCTCGTAAAGATCCCATTACAACGATGTCTCCTGTAGCCCGGATTTCTGCTCCTGGGTTAACCTCCCCCACGATGACGACGTTTCCCTGATGCAAGATCCTTTGGCCTGAACGAAGGGTGCCCCTATGCAGCAACGTCTCGGGCGCCCACGACGAACTCTCAGCCTGCCTAGGCACCTCTTTTGGCGGCTCAACCCTCACGGGAACAGGCTGTCCTCCGGCATCGGGCTTTCTTTGCTTTCGTGGTCCGGGGCTTTTGCCCGTCCCGGGCCCTTTGTTCACTACTTGCCTGATCTTCAACCCGTAAGGATTCGCCAGGATTTGCTGGACTTCCAAGACCTGTTCCAGCGAATAGACCGCGTCCTGGGTATCAAGAATGACGTCTGAGCCCTGGAAAAAGAACTCCGCGCTCTTCAGACGCTCGCGAAGCAAGTCCTTCAAGGACTCGAAGTCCTGCGTTGGATCCAAAATGAGGTGAAGGCCGCCTTTCACGCCCTTCCACGTAATCGATTGTTTATCTGACATGATTTCGCCCTCGCCCCTTTCAAAAAGGAGTTTCCGGTGGAGCGGGCAACCGGTCGGCGAAGTACGAATTTATGGCAGCCCTGGCGATCGGCGCTGCGACCGCACCGCCGCCGCCGCCCTGGTCCACGACAACAGACACGGCAATCTCCGGCTCTTCGTACGGGGCGAACCCGACGAACCACGCGTGACTCTCTCCCGAAGGATTCTCTGCTGTGCCCGTTTTCCCTGCCGTCTCGAAGGGCAGATCCCAAAATGAAGCATATGCTGTGCCTTCAGGCGACGAAGTTGCGGCCCTCATTCCTCTTGTGACGATATCCAACACCCAATCTTCTACTTCAAGAACGCTTGCGACTTCCGGAGGAAATAGAGCGACGGTCTCCCCCGCGGAGTCTACTATCTTCTCAGCGAGGCGGGGGCGCATTCTGGTGCCGCCGTTGGCTATAGCTTGGACGACGGAGGCCATCTGGATGGGGGTATCGAGGTGGAAAGCCTGGCCCATGGCCGCCATCATGTGTTCCGCGTAAAGGACCTGTGGTTCGGCGACCCGGCCTTCCTCGTAGGCCTTGGCTTTCCATTCTGTGCTCGGCACCGTTCCGTAGTTTTCGCCAAACAAGTCCACTCCCGTCTTCGATCCCAATCCTAAAACGGTCGCGTACTCCGCCATTCTATCTACGCCGAGCCGCCGGCCCATCTCGTAAAAGAAGACGTTGCAGGACCTTGCCAAGGCGCTGACTATGTTCAAAGAACCGTGGCCCCCCCAGACGTTGCATGGGAGAGAGGGCACCATGGGGTGGTAACCCGGATCGTAAACCTTCTCTTCGGGGGTGACGACGCCTTCCGCCAAGGCGGCGATGGCGGATACGATCTTGTATGACGAGCCGGGGGGATACATCCCGGTGATGGCCAGATTGGAGAACCTCCAACTGCCGGTATCGAGCAGCATGTTGAGTTCTGCCTGGGTGATGCCTGTGACAAGTTTGTTCGCGTCAAACCCGGGAACCGAAACCATGGCCAAGACCCCCCCGGTCTTGACATCGAGCACGACGGCGGACGCGGATTTCGCCTTAGGATGCTCGGCTAAAGCGCCCATGCACGCCTCTTCGAGGGCTTCTTGGAGGCTGGCCTTAAGGTTAAGATAGACATCGTACCCCGGAACGGGCTCAATTCCTTCGCCGACATGGCCGGTGGGGCGTCCTCTGTAGTCGACTTCGACCTGGTATCCGCCGCTTTGCCCTCGCAAGTACTTTTCGTAGTACGATTCCAGCCCTTGTTGCCCGACGGTGTCCCCCATCTTGTAACCGGCCCACTCGGACGCTTTCAGTTGTTCGGCCGTGATTTCAGATACGTAACCCAAGGTCGCCGAGGCGAGACCTCCTCCGGTGTAATACCTTATAGGCTCCGCCTCGATGAAAACGCCCGGGAGGTTCGGAGCGTCTTCAACGATCGACGTGTACTGGTCCGGAGCGATGTCTTTGGCTATAGGGATAGGCTCGAAGTACCTTCCGGCGTAGTTTTTCACTTTTTCTTCTACCACCGCCGGGTCGATACCTAAGATCCCGCACAACCGCGGTAGCGTCTCCTCGGCTTTCTTCGCGTCAAGGTACCAGTAGAAGACCGAGAACGAAGGTCTCGACGTCACAAGAGTCCGGCCGTCCGCATCGATGATGTCGCCCCGAGGCGCGGGAATAGGGGTAATTCTCATGTAATTTTGTTCGGATTGAAGGAGATAACGCTCCCCGTTCAAGACCTGCAAATCGAAAAGCCGGCCCGCCACGACCACAAATAGCAGGCAAATAAAGGCCAGAGATGTGTTGTGTCGCGAACGCAACTCATTTGGAGTCAAGTTGCTCAAGCCCACATCCTCCTATCAGGCCTCTCGTCTCCCGGCGCTACGGTAAGCAGGGCCGCGGCAGCCTTCTTGAGACCGTAGGAGATAGGCGTGGTTAAGAAAAAGGACCAACCGGCCGAATTCAACAACACCCTTTGAAGGTGTGCGGTGCCCACTACTATGCCCTTGGCTCTTAGTAGACCGTAGCAGACCGCGTCTCCCGCCACGACGGAAACGAACGTTATGAGGGCCCGCGAAAAGAACGCGTCGGGGTTTAGAAAACGCCTGAGAGCCGAAGCCGAAAGCGCGGCTATCCCAAGCGACACTCCCCTCACCCCGAAAGCGCGCGTAACCGTCAGATCTTCCACAAGCCCAACAAAGAACCCGGCGGGTCCAGACACCCACGGGCCGCACAACAACCCCAACCCCACCGCGAGGATCATGAGGAGGTCCGGCCGGTCAACGGCAGGAAAAGACGCGAACTCCACCGCCTTTAGGACGGGTGCAAGCAGGAGTGACACGATTACAGTATAAAACTCGCGCCTTGTCATTGGATGATCACCATTACCTCTTCCAGATGCTCCAAGTCGGTGGCCGGAACGACCAGAGCCTCCTTGACAAGCCCGGGCTTTGGGGAGTAGACGGATGTCACCTCGCCCACGAGGATCCCGGAAGGATATTTGCTGCCAACTCCAGACGTCAGGACTTTATCGCCCGGCCGTATGCTTGCTTCCTTGGAAAAGAGGCTCAGCGTCAGGCTCTCGTTACCGCTATTGCCGAGGAGGACGCCATAATCTCTTGAGCGTTCCACCATGGCGCCCACGCCGCTTTCCGGGTCCGTTATGAGCAGAACTGTGGAAGTGTGGTCCAAGACCGAGGTGATTCTGCCGACAAGCCCGCTTCGCGAAACGACAGCGCTGTCTATTGTTATCCCGTCCAGGGCCCCTTTGGATATGCCGACGGTTGAAAACCACTTGGACGGGTTCCGCCCTATGACCTTCGCCACTTCGTACGTTCCAGGAAACTCGTCGACAAACCCCAGAAGCTCGTGAAGGCGGGCGTTCTCCTTCTCCAGTTCGCCGACCTTGGCCTCCAAAGAAGCAAGATACTCCAGTTCTTTGGTCAAACGGTCGTTCTCCGACTGCAGATAAGCCTTATCGGAAAAAGCGGTCCTCCAGGAATCATAACGCTCTCTCGCCCTGCCCACCGCGCTCACGACCGGACCGGCTATTTTATAGAGAAGCGTTTCCCAGAAAGAAGGGCCCTCCGCGGGCTTACCGGTAAGGTTCATGAGAGAGACAGAGGCGGCAACCAATAGCAGGAGCGCAATGGTCTTTTTGTAGGGAAATTGCCGCCTCAAACCTCTCCACCCTTTTCACCGGAAGTTATCCCTTGGCCCGGCGCGACGACGCCATGACCTTTCTGAGCATGGTCTGATCTTCGAGCATAACACCTGTTCCGCGAGCCACGGCGCCTAATGCGTTGTCCACTATGTGAACAGGCATCCCGGTTTCCGAAGAAACCAGCCTGTCAAGCCCGCGAAGCATAGAACCCCCACCCGACATCACGATACCGCGGTCCATGATATCGGCTGCAAGTTCCGGAGGGGTTCTTTCCAAAGTCTCCTTGATCGCGTCGATAATGGCGCTCACAGGTTCCGAAAGCGCCTTCCTGATCTCCCGCGAATCTACAGTGATGGTCCGCGGAAGGCCGGTAACAAGGTCGCGGCCGCGTATTTCCGCGCTCGTCTCTTCGTCCAAATCAAACGCGGATCCGATGGTCATCTTCACGTCTTCGGCGGTCCTCTCGCCTATCAACAAGTTGTAAGCTTTTTTGACGTAGTTCACCACTGCCTCGTCCAGTTCATCCCCACCGACACGTATGGAACGGGAGGTCACGATGCCTTCCAGAGAAATGACAGCGACTTCGCAGGTCCCCCCGCCGATATCAACAATCATGTTCCCGGTAGGTTCGTTCACGGGAAGGCCGGCGCCGACGGCAGCCGCCATGGGCTCCGGTACTGTCTCCGCGTCTCGGGCCCCCGCCGATTCGGCCGCGTCGATCACGGCTCTACGCTCCACCTCTGTGCAGCCGGAAGGCACGGCTACCAGGACAAACGGCTTAAGGATGCGCCTTTTCTGGGCCTTCTTAATGAAGTGGCGCATCATAGCCTGAGTTATGTCAAAATCAGCGATCACGCCGTCTTTCATGGGCCTTACGGCGATTATGTTCCCGGGGGTGCGCCCTATCATCATCTTGGCTTCAGTGCCCACTGCCAAGACCTCTTTGGTGTCGGCGTTAATGGCCACGACAGAGGGTTCCATAAGAGCGATCCCCTTGCCCCTTACGTGTACCAACGTGTTTGCGGTTCCCAGATCGATCCCAATGTCCCTGGCCAGGTAATTGTAGAGCCACTGCAATGCGCACCCTCTCCTTTGACTGTCGGATGAACCCTTCTTAGCAGAACCAGCCGGGACGCGATTCCCTGATGCTGTGATACGTAGATCGCCCCACGATCACGTGGTCCATGACAAGGATCCCAAGAAGCTTCCCCGCTTCGCAGAGCCGTTCCGTCGCTACAAGATCATCATCGCTCGGAGTCGGGTCTCCGCTGGGATGGTTATGCACCAGGATGATTGCCGCCGCGCTCTTCTTAATAGAACTCTTGAAAACTTCCCTAGGATGCACGATAGTCGCATCCAGACTTCCGACCGACACCAGATCCTTTCCTGTGACCTGGTTTCTCGTGTTCATGGACAGGATCCAAAAATGCTCCTTGTCCAACGAATTCGCCTCGAGCCGCATGTACTCGAAAACTTCCTTTCCGCACGTCAAGGCCGCTTTGATCTCGACCTTTTCTTGGGACAGCCTCCTCCCAATCTCAACCGCGGCCATAAGCCTGGCGGCTTTGGCGGGGCCCACTCCTTCCACGCTTTCAAGTTCGCCGGGCGCCAACCTCTGCAGGAACCCGAGGCTCGTCCCATGTTCGGCTTCGCTCTTCACAAGCATGGTCCGGGCCAACTCGAGCGCCGTGAAAGAGGTGCTTCCCGTCCCTAGAAGGACAGCCACGATCTCCGCGTCTGTCAGGCTGCCCGCCCCCAGGCGCGCCATCTTTTCCCGTGGCTTATCCTGTTCGGGCCAGTCCTTGATAGTCAAACGTCCGTTCCGAATCCTTTATTCCCCCCGTGATGCGCCCTTCGCAGCGATCACGTCCCCACTCTTTGCAGAAGGTCTGACGGGCTGACGCCCGCGTCCTGCAACATGTCAAAAACCTTTGGCAAGGGGAGGCCGATTACCCCTGTGTAATCTCCCTCGATCCTTTGTACCAAGAAAGCGCCGGCGCCTTGCAGGGCATAAGCGCCCGCTTTATCCATGGGTTCTCCGGTGTCGACATACCACCGGATGACCTTATCCTCCAACTTTCGCATCCGGACCACCGTCCGGTCGTGGCCGGTACTGATCTGACAAGAGGCGGGATCGTACAACGCTACACCGGTATAAACGATGTGGTCCTTCCCGGAGAGTCGTCGCAGCATTTCCTCTGCCTCAACCCTATCGGACGGTTTCCCCATTAGGTGCCCATCCTGACAAACCACCGTATCGGCCCCGAGGACGAAGTCATATGGGTAATCCCGGCTTACGGCCTCTACCTTCGCTCTCGCGAGTTTCTTCACAAGTTCCTCAGGGTTCAACTCTCCACCGGCGCTCTCGTCCACTCTTGACGGCACGACGAGCGGGTCTATCCCCACGCTTCTTAAGAGCGCCTTCCGTCTGGGAGATTCCGAAGCGAGAACAAGTCTGATCGCCAATCACCGCCCCAGAAGGAGGATCAGAAGCAACACAACAATCGCTCCGGCCAGATTAAGGTGAAGCGTGAAGCCGAACGAAAAAGAGATCACGTTCACATCGACGGCAAACGGGGGATCAACGCCCACAGTGAAACCCCTGGCCAACACGGGCACATTGTCTTTCAGGGTTTCACCCACGACGCTGCCGACAATGGCGCCTGCCATCAGGGCGATAACCAAAAGCCAAGTCCTTGTCTGTTTACGCATAAGAGATCCTCCCATATTATACCATAGCAGTTCCCGGTTTGGCCGGGCCGAATACATACAATTGGGTTTCTACCAGCAATCTTATTCGAAGTAATCCCTGTCCACAAGTACTCTGGCCGCCCGTATTTCTACTGTTGACGACCAGTGACGCCAACCGGTTCCGGTCAATCGGACCCCCGGCCCCGCACGTGCAAAACCGCCGGGCCCCTCTGGGTCCGGCGGATTATGGCGCTGACTAAAGGCGATTTATGAAGCCGCTTGGGCCGGCCCTTTGGGATGGGTTATGGTCTTCGCGGGGCATTTCGAGGAACAGATGCCGCAGTTGTCGCAGAGCGAGTAATCGATTTTGGCAAGCGTTCCCTTATCCATCGCGATGGCCTTCTGCGGACAAGATCTGACGCAAATGGTACAAGCGATGCAACCCACCGAGCAGTACTTGCGAACGGCGGGCCCTTTGTCGTAGGAACGGCAAAGGATGTGGACTTCTTTGTCCTTTGGGACCAGTTCTATTACGTTCCTGGGGCACGCTTTTACGCACGCTCCGCAGCCGGTGCACTTTTCCGGTATGACCACGGGGAGCCCCTTGTCGCTCATGTACATCGCGTCGAATTTGCACGCTTCCACGCACGAACCGAGACCCAGACAACCGTACGAACATTCTTTGTTGCCTCCAAGAAGATGGAGGGCGAGGCAATCGGAGATGCCCTGGTACTCGGCGTTCTTCACTGCTTTCTCGTTGTCGCCCTGACAGAAAACAACAGCGACGCTCGGTTCGACAGCAGAAGCGGCCTTACCTGTAATCTGCGCTATTTTCTCCGCTACCAGATTACCGCCAACCACGCATGCGTTTACAGGCGCCGTCCCGGCGACGACCGAAGATGCGTACCCGGCGCAACCCGGGTACCCACAGCCACCGCAATTCGCTCCGGGGAGGACAGAAATGATCTCTCCGACGCGCGGATCTTCTTCAACCTTGAACTTCTTTGCCGCTACCGCCAGCAGCACTCCGATGACCAGACCTGAGACTCCCAGAAAAATGGCGGCTTGGAGCATTTCCATGTCCCCCCTATTTCAGCACGTTTTTGAATAATCCCGCGAAGCCCTGGAAGGCAAGCGCCATAAGCGAGGTGCCCACAAGAGCCAACGGGAAGCCCTTCAGCGTGGAGGGGATCTTGGTGAACTTCCAACGCTCCCTGATTCCGGCGAAGATCAGGATGGCGACGCTCCATCCGAGAGCGCCCGCGAATCCGTTAACCGTGCTCCACAGGACGTTGTAAGACTTGTTGGCGTTTATGATGGCGACACCCAAAACGGCGCAGTTGGTGGTGATAAGCGGAAGGTAGATGCCCAACGCCTTGTAAAGCGAGGGGGCCACCTTCTTCAGGAAGATCTCCACCAACTGTACGAAGCCCGCGATGACCAAAATGTACACGATTGTCCTCATGTACTCCAGGCCCAGCCGGACCAAAATGAACTGCTCGAAAGCGGCGGTGACGGTTGAGGCGAACGTCATCACAAAAATGACGGCCCCCGACATGCCCAACGCCGTCTCCGTCTGCTCAGACAGCCCCAGGAAAGGGCATAGACCGAGATATTGCATGAAAATGAAGTTGGAGACGAAAACGCCACCGATCAATATCGAGATGAATGTCAAGGTCATCCCTCCACTAATGAGCCTTCTTGCGCTCGGACCGCAATACCGCGATGTTCAAGATCGCCATCAGGAGTCCCAGAGTCATGAATCCCCCGGGCGGAGTGAGCATTACGACAAGAGGCTCAAACAGCTTAACGCTCGGAAACACAAAACTTCCCCAAGAAATCTGCCCTGTTCCAAGAAACTGCCTTATGCCGCCGATGATCATCAGATTGATGGTATATCCCGCACCTATGCCGAGCCCGTCAAGAAGCGATCTTATGACCGTAGATTTGTAGGCGAACGCTTCAGCGCGGGCTATGATGATGCAGTTCACAACGATTAGCGGGACGAAAACGCCCAGGATGTTGAACATAGCGGGCATGTATGCCTTCATGAACAACTCGACGATTACCACCGGGGTCGCGATCAGAATTACGAAAACGGGAATGCGAATCCCGTCGGGGGTCACTTTCCGTAACGCCGACACGCAGACATTTGAGAAAGCCAAGACGAAAATCACGGCCAAGCCCATCCAGAACCCGTTTTCGACGGAGGTCGTGACGGCCAGAGTGGGGCACATGCCCACGACTAGCCTGAAAGTAGCGTTCTCCTCTATGAACCCTTTTGTGAACTCGCCTAGCAAGGACCTAGTCTTCACTCTAATCTCACCTCTTTGCCTTGGCGGATTTTCGGGCCGCCAGGTCGTGCGCGTACCCGTAGTACTTTGGAACGACGAACTTATCGATCAACGGGGTGATCAGATTCATGAACAAGATAGCGTACGTGACGCCTTCGGGATAACCACCCCATATCCTTATGAGGAGGGTCATAAAACCGCAGCCGATCCCCATGATGAGGCGACCCTTCGGAGTCACGGGCGACGTGACGTAATCTGTGGCCATGAAGAACGCCCCCAGGATCGCGCCGCCAAGAAGAAGTCCCTGCAACCCATCACCTTTCAAATACCCTAGCGGGCTCCCGAAAACCCAAGTACCAACAAATAACGTGCCGAGAAAACCCAAAGGAATCCAGCCGTCGATGATATCGGTTGCCAAAAGAAACGCGCCGCCGAGGAGCAAGGCGATGACGCAGGTCTCGCCGAGCGACCCAAGGCGCTTGCCGATGAGCAGATCTACGAGCCCCGGAACAGCGCCGCCTCCCAAAGGAGTAGCCGAAGAAATTGCGTCGCGCGTGGCGGGATTCACCCACGCTGAGGTCATGGCGCTGGGCCAGGCTGCCAAAACGAAGGCCCTGCCGGCAAGAGCCGGGTTTACGAAGTTAACTCCCAGCCCACCAAAGATCTGCTTCCCGATGACTATCGCAAAAACGGACCCGATGGCAGGGACGTAAAGCGGCACCCCGGGCGGAAGCGTCATCGCCAAAAGGAGCCCCGTCACGACAGCCGACAAGTCGCCGATAGTAATTTCCTGCTTATTCGCCCTCTGCCAGACCGCTTCCGAGGCGACAGCGAACGCTACTGAAACGAGGATAAGCAAGAGCGCGTTAGAGCCAAACCAGTAAACGCCTGCCGCGGATGCAGGCAAGAGCGCGGCTATTACGCCGAACATGATTCTTTTGACCGTCGTAGGACTCTTTATATGAGGAGACGGCGTTACTAGAAGCTTTTCCTCCATCCGTTACTCTCCGTCCTTCCCTTCCGCCTTCTACCTGGCGGCCGCTGCCCGGCGTTTTGCTGTGATTCTCGCCTTGGCAAGCTTTATCGACTGCACCAGGGGTCTCTTCGAAGGGCACACGTAGCTGCATGCCCCGCATTCGATGCAATCCATGGCGCGGAACTTCTCGGCATCCTCCAGATAGCCGTTGTCGGAACTGGCGGATATCCAAAGAGGGAGTAACCTGGCGGGGCAGGCCTCAACGCACCGCCCGCACCTGACGCAAGGCAGCACCGGTTCCTCTTTGACTTCCTCCGTAGACAGAACGACGATACCGGAAGTGCCCTTGCATACGGGAGTGTTAGGATCTTTGATCGAGACGCCCATCATGGGCCCTCCCATGATGATTTTGGCCGGAGTGCCCGAAAACCCGCCGGCCGCCTCGATCAGATGCGAAACAGGCGTCCCCACAAACGTTCGGAAATTGCCTGGATTCTTCACTCCTCCGCCCGTCACGGTCACAACGCGTTCGACAAGCGGCAACCCGTCAAGAACTGCTTCGGCCAACGCGTACGCGGTACCTACGTTCGAAACGATAACGCCCACGTCGAGCGGAAGACCCGGCGGAGGCGGAACCTCGCGACCCAAGACGACCTGAATCAGCTGCTTCTCCCCACCGCGCGGGTAGCGAGAAGGCACGACCGCCAAGTCTATATCCGAAAACTGCTTCACAGCGCCGCGCATGGCTTCTATGGCTTCAGGCTTGTTATCCTCTATGCACACGATCCCCCGTTCGACAGAGGATGCCTTCATGAGAGCGCGAAAACCGAAGACCACTTTCTCCGGCTCTTCGACCATGAGCCTGTCATCCGCCGTCAAGTAAGGCTCGCACTCAATCCCGTTTAGGAGATACGTGTCGATCCGCTTTGCGGGCGGCGGAGACAGCTTGACCGCCGTCGGAAATGCGGCGCCTCCGAGCCCGACCAGCCCGATCTCCCTCGCCAAAGCCAAGAGCTCTTCCTTGGAGATCTCGTCGAGATTACCTGCCCTGGACGCAACCGATTCGTGCGTCTCGTTCTGGCCATCGGGCACGATAACGACGGCGTCCACGAGCCTCGCCTGCACGGGGTGGAACCTCGGCTCGATCCCTTTTATCTTTCCGGAAGTAGGAGCATGAACAGAGGCGCTAACGGCGCCCTGAGCGGCCGCGACAACCTGGCCTCTCTTCACAAGGTCGCCCGCCTTCACGAGGGCGCTTGCGGGAGCGCCTGTGTGCTGGGAAAGGAAAAGAGCGAGCTCGCCCGGAATTCCCGCAAACGAGATCGCCGCTTTTGACGAAAGTTCCTTTCTGTCGGGAAACGACACTCCACCTGAAATTCGTTTCAGGTTCTCCAACAACACCACCTCATCACCTTGCTAACGACAAATATAAAGCCACCAAACAGAACATATTGTACAAGTCTGTCCCTCGGTTCGTCAAACTGCCGAACGGTTTCAACCATGGCTAAATAGACCAAATCACGCTTCGACTCGCGGGCTTGAAGATGCGGTCCTTTATGGCCTTCGACGCCGTGAGGCGGCGGCGATGCCGAGGCAGGCTCTGTACTTGGCCACTGTGCGTCTCGCCACCTCGAACCCTTGGGCGGAAAGCGCTTCGGCCAGTTCTGAGTCGGACAGAGGGGACTTGGGGTCTTCGGCCTGTATCACCTCACGCAGGCGCTCCATAGCGGCTCCTTGAGAGGCGCCCTCCTTTCCCGAACGCAACCTGGGGCTGAAAAACCCTTTACACGGAAATGTGCCGTGCGGCGTCAGTATGTATTTCTGCGATACCGAACGACTGACCGTCGACTCGTGCATCGACAGTTCCGAGGCCACTTGCCGGAGAGTCAAAGGCTTTAGCCCAAGCGGACCTACCTTGAAAAAAGCTTCTTGGTGACGCGCCACGCACGTCATCACCCTGAGCACCGTGTCCCGCCGACCTTCTATGCTCGAAAGAAGGGCGCGGGCCCGCCTTTGTCTTTCCTTGAGGTATTCCCTGGTCTCGGGGTCCCCGGACCTCAGAAGTCTCAAATAGAAAGAACTCCAGCGCACTTCAGGCAAGGCCGGTTCGTTGAGCGTCACCTTTATCTCGCCGTCTTGGGCATGCGCTATGACGTCCGGTATCACGTTGACCACTTTGGTCTCTGAGAACTGAGCCCCGGGCTTCGGATCTAGAGATTGCACCTCATCACGGGCCCACAGAACCTGGTCCACCTCCACGCCGAACTTCCTGGCGATTTTCCTGTAGCGTCCTGCGGCGAGGTCCTCAAGGTGGCCTTCGATAATGTCGTGAGCAAGGGGCGAAATGCGCCTGTAATGGGCCTGGATGTCCAAGCATTCGCGCAAACTCCTAGCTCCCACTCCGACAGGTTCCAAGGATCTGACGATACCGACCGCTTTCGCGATCAATTCGACCGGATAGCCGGTCAAATCCGCCATTTCGCTATCGGTGGAAAGGAGGTATCCGTTGTCGTCAATGCTGCCAATCACGTGTTCGCAGGCGCAATATTCCTTCTTGGAAAGAGGTATCAGGCCCAACTGCGACAACAGGTGGCTCCTGAGGCTTACCGGGGTCTCAGAATAGCGCTCGTAATCGCCGGCACGCGGACCCTGTTTCACGCCGGGCAAGGCCAAGGGGCCGTACATTTCGGGAAGTGGGCGCTCATCGTCGCCGGCGGGCTCGCTTTGCTCGGGAAGAGGCTCTTCGGGCCATTCGTCCAACATTTCGAGAAGTGGGTTCTCTTGGACCTCGGATTGTATGAGCGAGAGGAGGTCCGCCGCGTTCAGCTGCAAGATCGTAATCGCCTGCCTAAGCTCAGGCGTCAAACTAAGCCGTTGGGACTGTATCAGTTGCAGACCGTAACCCGGTTTCATCTTCTCCCCCTTCTCAGATCTATTTCCGACCCGGGGGGTCCTTTCCTTCCGGAAGGTTATTCCAGACTTATCTTCTTGGTTGAGATATCGACGCTTTGAAGGTAGATTCCGGTCAGGTGTTCCAGCCGTTCTTTCAGGCTTCTTTGAAGATCGATCATCAGGGCGAAGATGTCCTGTCCGTATGTCAGGACGAGCTCGACATCGATGATAGTACCCTCCCCTGTGGATAGAACTATCACTTTTTGAACTCTCTTGACGCCGGGAGTCTCCATGCAGATCTTCTGCGCGATCTGCATCACCACTTGATCGGCGATGTAAAAATGCCCGAAGTAACTGTAAGTCGGCCTAACGACCGACCGTTCCGCTTGCACGTATCGCTGCTCCCTCGACCGGATGAACATCTGGATAGGATCCACCATGTATCCGGAAAAGGTCTTCTTCACTTCGAACGTGGGCGCGGGGATGACGTGTTTTCCCTCTTGCCGCCTCTGCCAGAGGGCCTTGTCAATATCCTCAATGGAAGCCAAATCCTTGATGTCGAGGTACTTCAGCGGGCGTCCCAATCCCAATCGCGATGTTATGCGATCTACCATGGTCATGGATGTTCCGAGTATCAAGACCCGGGAGGGTGACAATTCAAGCAAAGCATCGCGAACCTCAAGGGCGTGGCCCGGTGTGGAGAAGATGGCTCTTCTGATCGCGGCGGTCCGGGTCTCTTCCCGCTTTGCGGAACGGCCGGCAAGTATCCTGGAGCCCGCTATCAGCAAACCGTCGTCGACAAGAGCGTCGCAGCCCCACTCTTGGGCGACCGCCATGGCGTGGTGGGACTTGCCGGTCCCACTTGGTCCGACTAGTGCGATAACCTCGATGCCTTCCCGCGTGGGCCGGTTTTCTATTTCTTTGCCCGACGAAACCACGAACGCGCCCCTTTCTCCGGCTCCGCCCCATCTTGCGCCCGCGCGGCGTCGCCCGGTGTGGCCGGTGGCTCGGTATCCCCTTTGACAAGGCTATTGACCAAGTTCGCGGCCTTCTCCTCATCTTCTGTCTTGGCCGCGTCCATCGCCGCCTTGGACAAAGCGGGCCACACGGAGCGCCCGATGAACACGCCGTTGCTCATTGCGAAGTTAGGGTCGCGTTTCATGGATTGCGTCCACTTCCTAACGCCGTCCCTATGTCTGCCCAACGCTAGCAAGAGAGTGCCGTGAAGCAATAAGACCGCCGACAGTGCGTAACGATTATCGGGGGATTCTTCCAAAGATTCAAGTTTGTCCGAAAGATTTGCCGCCATCTCTTCTCCACGCTTGAAATCGCCTTTGCGCAAGAACAACTCCCCAAGCGCGAGATCGGGCTCAAGAGAAGCGGGGTCAAGCCTTTTTAGGGCGGCGTAGTGAAGGATCGAGCGGTCGTAATCTTTCTCCGCAGCGAACACGCTGGCAAGGCTCCGGTGGGCTATCGAAAACCCCGGATCTGCCTCCAGGCATTTCTGCCAATATTCTATGGCTTTTGCGGTGTCCCCTTTTTGGAGATGCACAAGCCCCATGTTGTAGGAGGCGTTCACGTCCTTGGGATGCGACTCCAAAACGCTTTGCCATATGGCGACGGCCTTGTCTTCGTCTTCCGACGCGATGAATGCCTGGGCAAGGGTATTCATAGTGGTCGTGTTGTCGGGCTCCAATTCCAAAGCTTTTTCCAGATTCAAAATGGCCTTCTCGGGAACTTTCGTCGCCAGATAACACAATCCGAGGTTGTAGTAGAGCCCCGGGTTATCGGAACCAAGGTTTGCGGCTCGCGACAGATACTCGATCGCTTTCGTGTAATCTCTAGTGTCGGTGTAGGCGGCCCCCAGATTATGAAGCGCCTGCAAGTTTGTCGGATCAAGTTCGGAAACCTCAATCCACTCATCGATCGCTTCCTTGGCGCGCCCTGTAGCGATATATAGTTCGCCAAGTTGAGTTCTGGCGAGTATATTATCCGGCTTAAGATCACGCGCCTTTTCGGTCATGGCGATGGCCCCGGGGATATCGTTCTTCATTATCAGGATCTTGCCTAAGAAATAGCTGGCGGCGCCGTGTTTTGGATCCAACGCGACAGCTCTGCGAAAAGATTCGAGCGCTTTGTCTTCGTCGCCGAGATCGGCGCTCATGATGCCGTAGTAGTAGTGGGCGTTGGCATTCTTGTCGTCGTCGGCGAGGACCAGATCGAGCTGCTCCTTTGCTTTGTCCATCTCATGAACCTGCATATAGGTGATTGCCAGCTGGAGTCTCGCGCCTTTGCTGCCGCGGGAGCCCTTAACCTCTTTTTCAAGTCTTTCAATAATGGCCCTGAGGGACCCATCATCCATAGCCACGGCAAAACCCCCACTCATCGGTGCCTTTCTTAACGTTTCTTCCGCAAGATGTATAATACCTCTAGAGATGAAACTTCTCCCGCACCCCCACGCCTCTATTGACGTGTAATAATCCTACGATAATAATAGGATTTAATGAAACGCAGGAGGCTCAAAGAATGCCGTTCAGGCTTTCGACCCGTGGCCATTACGCGGTGCTCATGATGTACGAGCTGGCTAGAGCAGGACGAGCCTACGTGTCGTTGACAGATATCGCGTCGGCCCAAAGGGTATCCCAGGGTTACCTCGAGCAGATCGTGAAGCCGCTCAGAGAAGCCGGCCTTGTGATAAGCAGAAGGGGCTTCGGCGGAGGGTACACCCTGGCCAGGCCGCCCGAGGAGGTAACAGTGGGCCAAGTGGTCAGGGCCGTTGAAGGGCCCGTCCTGCCGGTCAAATGCGCGGGGCTGGCCGCGGCGCCGGACGAATGCCCCGATGACTGCCAAGCGCGTTCTGTGTGGCAAAAGGTGGGGTTAGCCATCGATTCCGTACTGGATTCGGTGACGCTTAGGAGTCTTCTGCAGTAGTGACGTCTAGGAGCTCGGGGGGTATTGGTATGAGGCGTGTCTACCTGGATCACTCGGCGACGACCCCGGTAAGGGGCGAGGTCATGGCCGCGATGATGCCTTACTTCGCGAACACCTTCGGGAACGCTTCGAGCGTTCACCGGTGGGGCCGGGAGGCGAGGGCGGGCCTTGAAGAGGCAAGGACCAAGGTTGCGGAGCTGTTGGGCGCCGAACCTCAGGAGATTATTTTCACCTCAGGTGGCACCGAGTCGGATAACCTCGCCATAAGGGGCATGGCGTCGCGGCTGAGCGGAAAAGGCAATCACATCATAACCTCGGCCATCGAGCATCACGCCGTTCTCCATACCTGTGAAGATCTTGAAAAGAACGGGTACACCGTCACGTACCTTCCCGTCGACAAGTACGGGCTTATCGACCCTGAGGACGTAAAGCGAGCCATTACGGACAAGACCATACTGTTAACGCTCATCCACGGCCACAACGAGGTGGGCACCATTCAACCTTTGGACGAGATCGGCGCCATCGCAAAGGAAAAGGGCGTCATATTTCACGTCGATGCCGTCCAAAGCGCCGGGAAAGTGCCCCTCGATGTCAAGAAGACGGCCGTTGACCTCATAAGTCTTTCAAGCCACAAGATGTACGGACCAAAGGGGATCGGGGCGCTTTACGTCAGAAGGGGCGTCAGGCCCACGCCTTTGGCTACAGGCGGCGGCCACGAACGCGGCCTTAGGGCGGGAACCGAAAACGTAGTCGGAGCGGTGGGGTTTGGAGAGGCTTGTCGCCTGGCAAAGGAGGAACTGCCGACTGAACCCGCAAGGCTCACGGCTCTTCGCGATCACCTTATCACGGGAATTTTGGAAGGGATCCCGGACACGGTCCTGAACGGACACCCCACGAAGCGACTTCCGAACCACGTCAATGTCAGCGTCAAGTACATCGAGGGCGAAGCCATGCTCTTGAATCTGGACCTTGTTGGCATCGGCGCGTCCTCGGGCTCCGCTTGCACGTCAGGCTCTTTAGAGCCATCTCACGTCCTGTTGGCCATGGGGCTAACGCATGAGCTGGCACACGGTTCTTTGCGGCTGACTCTTGGCAGAGATACGACAAGAGAAGACCTGGATTACGTGATCGCCTCTTTGGCCCCGATAGTGGCCAAATTGAGAAGCATGTCGGTATTCGGTCGATAGTGGAGGCGCTACAAAATGTACAACGACAAAGTCATGGATCACTTCACAAACCCTCGCAATGTTGGCGAGATAGAGAACGCCGACGGCGTCGGCCAGGTTGGTAACCCCGTTTGCGGGGACGTGATGCGTATTACCCTTAAGATAAAAGATGACCGGATAGAGGATATTAAGTTTCGCACTTTCGGTTGCGGCGCGGCGATCGCCACCAGTTCGATGGTTACCGAGCTTGTCAAAGGACTGACGCTCGACGAGGCCATGAGCGTCTCCAATAAGGCGGTGGCCGATGCCTTGGGCGGGTTGCCCACGCCCAAACTCCATTGCTCGAACTTGGCCGCCGACGCCTTGCACAAAGCTATCGAGGATTATCGTCAAAGAAACGGCCAAGCCATAACAGCCTAAGAGCCCCTCAACGTCCACATCCCCGGGGCGGGATCCGATAATGTGATCGTTGTCGAAGGCGCTCGAATCCGCTGATACATGCGGAACAGCGTTCGAGGCGGAAGCGTCTTACCACACGAAAGATTTACTTTTTCGCGCGAAACAATCGACCGGGGTGATTCCATTTGAGAAACTCTGCCCAAAGAAAGAGCGTCAAAAAACCGGACCGCGCATTACTCATCTTGTTGTCTTGTGCCTTGTTCGTATCGCTCCTATCTCCCGTTTCGTACGCGGCGCCCGGAGGGCCGGTGCCGCCCACGCTTGAGGGATTTGAGGCCGTGGTGGTAGGAGACGTCTGCAATGTCAGGACCGGCCCGGACACAAAATACGATTGGAAAGGCGAGGCCCGGCGAGGAGAACGCGTCCTTGTGCAAGGTTACGATAACGGATGGTATCTGGTGAAGACCAAATCGTGTGAGGGTTACATAGCAGGATGGTTGGTAGATGTTGACCTGTCGTCTCGAGGAGTCTCCGCCCGGATAACGAAAAGCGATGTCAACGTTCGCGAAGGGCCCGATCTGTCTTTCGAAGTCAAGTTCATGGTCGGTCCCGGCACGGTCCTGCCTGCCGAAGCGCGTAGAGGAGACTGGATCCGCGTGACGCTCGGCGACGGAGCTGATGGATGGATAAGAGAGGACCTGCTGGTTCTCGAGTACAGAGTCATCGAGTCGGAACCCGCCACCGGTCTGATGGTGTTCCCTGCCGGACAAAGCCTAAGCGTCACCCACAGCGCGATGGTCAGTTCGGAAGTTTTGGCGACCTTGAGTCGGGGCGAATCGGCACGACTTGTGGGTTGTAGGGGAGCTTACATAGCGGTCGTAACGTCCAAGGGCGTAGGGGGATGGGTCTACGGGCCGCAGGCCACGGTCATCTCCTCAAACGACGGGGCTCTCTCATTCGGAGTATCGGCATCGTCGTGGAGTCTTGGGAGATATTCGACCTTCAAAGTGAACGCCACGGATGTCAATTTCCGGTCCGGCCCCGGGACAAGCTATCCCGCAATCGGGATGCTGCAAAAGGGCGATACGCTACGGTTGATTGAGACTCAAGGGGACTGGATCAGGGCCGTCTCGCCGAAAGGCGTGACCGGTTGGGTCGCTTCTTGGCTGACGACAGGCGCTTCCGACGCCAAGGGCTTCACGGTCACCGCCGACGCCTCTGGTAAAGCCAGGACAGTTACCGTCACAGGCGATTTCCAGAGCGCCGTTATCCTGCCGGGCCCGGACGGCACCTCAGTTACCATAAGCACATCGGTTCTTCTTGGCACTGACGTGCTGTTGCCGGTCAACGCGTTTGAGTTCGAAAGTTTGAGGGTCTCGGGCAGTGACGTAACGGTGAATCTCCTGGGGAGGTCGTCTTACTCGGTCAAAACCAACGTCCGGGGAAAAGTCGTCGTCGAATTCGCTCCCGAGATCACGGGGATCACCATGACTCCGAAACAGGACGGGGACTACCTCACGGTTGATACTCTTGGCTTCGCTTGGCCGGATGTTACCCGGAATGGCAATAACATTGACCTTTTTGTGGCAGGAGCCTCCTTTACGGGCAGCGCCACAAACCAACCGGGCGGCTCGGCCAGATTGGCCGCGGTGGGGGCCAAGGATGGAGGCACCAATGTGTCCGTCACCGCCCCGACAAATACCGCGTACGTCTTGACGCGAGATTCCAACGCGTTGACGGCCAAGTTTCAAAAACCGGGTTTGGCGGGAAAGACCATCGTAGTGGACCCGGGTCACGAGGCGGACGATCCCGGGGCGGTGGGACCGACGGGCCTGGCTGAAAGGAACGTCAACTGGGAGATAGCATTGCGCTTGGCAGAACTCCTGAGACAACAAGGAGCCAACGTCATAGTCACCAGAAACGGCACTTTCGAGTCGTCGCCCGCGCCGGAAGACTGGGTTCCCGGTTTGGACGAGTACTCGGGATCTTTGGCCCGGAGGGTCGCCTGGTCGAAAGGGGCCGATCTTTTCGTGTCGATCCACAACGACTCGGCTTACGATCGCTCCGCCGGAGGAACCGCGTCGTATGTCTGCGACAGAACGCTCAATTGCGCGGAATCGAGAAGGCTTGCGAACTTGATCCAGTCTAGTCTCTGTCCCATACTGGGCACCAAAAACAGGGGCATCAACGACTCCAATCTGTTCGTAGTGAGAGAATCGTCTTGCCCGGCCGTGCTCGTCGAAGTTATGTTCATATCGAATTACACCGAAGAATCGTATCTGCGGAAGGCCAACACCTGGGAACTGGCGGCGTCAGGGATATGCAACGCCATCGAAAGCTTCTTCTCGCCCGCCGGGTCCGCCGGGATCTAGGACTTCCGCATGCGAGGCTTTGGCCTCGGCCGGAGGGAAGAGTTTGTCCATAGTCGTAAATGTGTAGCCGCGTTCCCTTAGCGTGTCGATTATGATTGGGAGGGCCTGTACGGAACCTGAAAGATCCTCTCCGGGCCCTCCCGAAGAATGTTGCAGTATGACGGCTCCGGGAGCCACCATTTCCATCACCTTTCCCACGACCGTATCCCTGTCCAAGCCTCGCCAGTCCAAGGAATCGATGGACCACAACGCCACTCTGTAACCTAATGAAGCCGCTTGCTCCACGAGGTTCGGCGATATGGCTCCGTACGGTGGACGAAACAGACCGGAACCGGTGACGCCTGCCCGGGCAAACGCTTCTTCGGCGGCGCACAGCTGGCTTTGCAGTCCGTTGGTGCCCGACGCCTTCTGGATCACCGGGTGAGAATATGAGTGGTTTCCGATGAGATGCCCTTCAGAGATTATCCTCCTGGCCACTTCCGGGTACTCGTCGACCCGGTTCCCTATCAAGAAAAATGTCGCGGTCACGCCCTTGGAGGCCAACACGTCCAATACCTGCGGCGTATACAACCTGTCCGGTCCATCATCAAAGGTCAAGGCCGCCACCTTGTGCTCGGACGGCCCCTGACGCAAAACAAGGCTGGGATAAAGCCTCACGAGATCGAGTTCCCCAAGAAGCCTATTGTCCCGCTCTGAACCTCCAACAAGTTTCACAAGCCGGGACGAAAGATTACCTTTCACTGCCGGGTCCGAGTAGTACGCCAGCGCCGCTACGAGCGCGACAACGATGAGCCCTGTGATGACCGCCTCTATCCTGCTTTTCATAAAGAACCCCCGTGGGTTAGTCTCCCGCGGGGGGCGTGTTTTTAGCGAAAACCGTAACTAAAACGACGTGGCGCCTGTGAAGTTGAACTCCTTGATCTTGACGATGGGCAGGACGGGTTCAAAAGTGCTCCACCAGTCCCTTGTGATCCTGGATGTCTTGGATAAGGACTCAACGCGCCCGAAAGCGTCAACCATAGATTCGGTGAACCGCAGGTTCTTGACCCTGGCCACGATACGGCCATCTTCGATCAAGAAAGTTCCGTCCCTGGTCGTTCCCGTTGCAACAACCCGTGAGGGTTCGGGACAGTGCGTGTAGTGGAATCTCGTCACGATCAAGCCCCGCTTCGTCGAGCCGATCATCTCTTCCAGGGTCGAGTCACCTGTGTCCATGAACATGTTCGTGGGCATAGGCCCGGGATTCCAGGCGGAATCGCCGCCTTTGTGCCCTGTGGTCCGCACCCCGTCCCGGGTGGCGGTCCTGAAATCGTAGACGACCGCGTTGGCGACGCCCTTGTCGATAATGACGACTTTTCGTTTCGGCATCCCTTCCGGATCGAAAGGAATCGCCATTCCCCTTGTGTCCAGACCGTCGTCCCATATGGTGACGTTATCCCCAAGGACCTTTTGGCCCATCTTGTCGGACATGAAGCTTCGCCCCTGCTGCTTGGCCTCAGCGTCGAAAGAATAGATCCCGAAGAAACGGATCAAATCGGCCACAGCGTACTCCATGAAAATAGTATCGTACCGGCCGGGAGGCAGATCGCGCGCGTCAGGATATAACGTTGCGCGTTCAAGCGCCTCCTCCGCGCAAGCGGCGACGTCTATCTCCCGAACGTCTCTCTTGAGTCTATCGCCGTAACCCGTGTTGGGGCCGGATCCCACGATGCACCGGAAAAACGCCTCGGTGGACGAGTTGTAGGCTCGTACGCCGGTGCTGCTGGCCACCGCCTTCTCTCGAACTCCCGTTGAGAAAGTTCCCGCTGCCGTGAGCCCCTTCGCCCTGGCAACCGAAATGGCGACCCCACACGCGTCCGCCCGCTCGCGGGGCTTAAACGAGGCTGTGCCGGGAACGTATGTCTGAACGGAGCCCGACGCCTCAGGTTTGGGCAGCCCGGGAAACGACTCATCTTCGCCGGAGGCCTCCATGTTTTCCAGTGCCGACTGAACGGCCCACCGAAGCGACCCGTCATCCAGGAGGTTAACTTGCGACTTTCCGGAGCGTTTCTTCTTGATGACCCGGACGGTCAGGAGGTGATCTTGACGGCGCAAGTTTTGGTGGATGTGGTTGTCGTAAAATCGGGTGAGCGCTATGTCTTCAGTTTCCAACAACGCTTCGATCTCGAAACCGGAGGCGTAGGATATGACCTTGTCCAAAATCTTTCGGGCATCGTCTTTTCCGATCATTGACCGACACCCACTTTCACTTTGCGAAACCTCGCCGGCGAAGCGCCGTGTCCAACGTGCGCCACCTGTACGGGTTCGCCCTTCGCGCAGTTGGGCATGCCATAAATATGCCATTCGTCCTTCTTGGCAACGGCGTCGCACGAATTCCAGAATTCGGGCGTTATGCCCGTATGCGCCGGGTTCTTGAGCATCCTTCCGAGGCAGCCGTCCTTGATCTCGTAGGCTACCTCCTGGCCAAAGTGGAAGTTCCACCGTTTGTCGTCCAAGCTCCAGCTCTTGGGGGTCTCCACATACACGCCTTTAGACGTGTCCTTGATTATCTCGTCCAGACTCCAATCGCCTGGCTCGAGGTTAATATTGGTCATCCTGACGAGAGGGATGTTCTGCCACCCCACGGCCCGCATGGTGCCGTTCGATTCTTGCTCGAACTTGGACGCAAGCTCGCGGGACGTCAGATAGTCGACGAACATCCCGTCGACAACAAGATCCGTCCTCTGCGCCTCTACCCCTTCGTCGTCAAAGGCAAAACTCCCAAGCCCTCCGGGCGCCGTGGCGTCCGCCACCATATGCACTTCCTCTGAGCCGTAACGGAAACTGCCCTTCTTGTCGGGCGTGAGGAAAGAAGTCCCGGCGAACGTGGCCTCCTGACCCAATACCCGGTCCAATTCCACGGGATGGCCGCACGATTCGTGGATCTGTAAGGCTACCATTTCCGCGCCCATCACGAGATCTGTGACCCCGCCCGGACACGGCGGTGCATCCAGCAAAGCCACCGCTTCGCGTCCAAGCCGTTCGGCCCGGCCCGGCAGGTCCAAGTCCCGGATGAACTCGTAACCCGCGCCTGCGTAGTCCGCAAAAGACCGGCTTTGGACCTCGTTCTCTGCCCTTGCGGCGACAGAGATCGAGGCCCCCGAATGTATTAACGTCTGCTCGATCTGGCGCCCGTCGGTCGACATGAACTGCTTTTCCTCTTTGTAGGTCAGCATCGAAGCGGTAGCCCTAGACACACCGGGTATTCTCTTCGCCGCGTCGAGGGCGTCTTGCAAAGTGGCGACCTTATCCTCTGTCTTGACGGATAGAGGGTCGATTCTGTGGGGCGTCTGGTATCGCGCCCGTATGGGGGCCATCGGAGACAGGGTGACCCCGTCTCCGATCTTATGTCTCGCGGATGCGGCCGCGATCCTGACCGCCTCGTCCGCGGTCTTTTCGATGCTGCGTGGATCAAGGTACGGGGTGGCGGCGAAACCCCATCCCCCATCCATGAGAACGCGCAAGCCCAGCCCCACGCTCCTTCGGGATGACGTGTCGGCCGCGCCGTCCGTAGACAGGCTCACAGGAGCCTCAGTAGTCGCAACGTAGCGAGCGTCGGCGTACTCCGCGCCCATCTTTTGAGCAAGACCCAAGACTCGCTCCAATTCGCTAAGCACGTCTTTGCCCCTTCTTCCTTTAGAACTCGAGCGGGCTTTCGCAGAGCGCCACTGTTAACTTGACGCACTCCTCGATATCGGAAAGGTCGACCATCTCACACGGGCTGTGAATGTACCGGCAAGGAATCGAGATGACGCCGGCCGGAACCCCTGCCTTTGTCATCTGAATGGCCCCGCTATCCGTACCTCCCGCTTCCAGCACTTCCATCTGATACTTGATGCCCTTTTCGATCGCTACCTTCACCATGTATTCCTTCAGCGCCGGGGTGCAAAAAAGGCTCGAATCTTTCACCTTGATCGCGGCGCCCCCACCCAAGGAGACTTCCATGGTGATGCCCTTTGGCGTGTCGCCCGTCCGGGTCACGTCGAGGGCGATGCCCACATCCGGTTCGATGCCGAAGGCAGCGACCCTGGCCCCTCTTAGCCCAACTTCCTCTTGCGTGGTGAAAACAGCGTAAACGTCGTGCGCTACCTTTCCGAGTCGCTTCAAAGCCTCGATAATCACGGCGCACGCCGCCCTGTCGTCGAGAGCC
The DNA here is from genome assembly GCA_964565305.1 of uncultured Eubacteriales bacterium. Lineage (GTDB taxonomy): Bacteria > Bacillota > Sulfobacillia > Fermentithermobacillales > Fermentithermobacillaceae > DULO01. Next base: position 41,011 of record CAZMEF010000001.1, read on the forward strand.
TTGGCCACAAACCGGTCGCCGAGATCCAACGCGGGCTGGTAGAACGCCGCTGCGTCTCCCACGCCGACCTTGGCGGATGCTTCCTCCTTGCCTTTTGCGCCGATATCCACAAAGAGCTTCTCGGTCTTCATGTCTTTCGGATCCTCTACCCTGTCGGAACCGATAACCCCAAACGTGCCGTTCTCAAAATAGACCCGCTGACCGAGGGACACAAACGGATTGACTCCCCCGATAGTGCCGTACCGCAAGAAACCGTCCTTATCGACATGGGTCACCATCAGGCCGATCTCATCCATATGCCCATCGAGCAAAATCTTCTTGCCCCCGCCCGTTCCTTTCTTCAGGCAGATGAGGTTCCCCAAGGCGTCAACCCTGATCTCGTCGACGTAGGGTTCAACCTCTTTCCTGATGGCCTCGCGGATGATTTTCTCGGAACCTGACGGCCCGTAGGCCTCGGTTAGTTTGGTGAGAAGTGTCTTCACGGTCTAAACCCTCCTTCAACGCTCTTCAGGAAGCAAGCCACCAGTTCTCGGGCGGCATTGAAATCGCCTTCGGAAATCAGGGAGAAAGGCGAGTGGATGTAGCGACAAGGCACCGATACCGAAGCCACAGGGCACCCCGATCTGGCAAGGTGAATGACGCCGGCGTCGTTGCCTCCCGACGTCGCCTCCCGGAACTGGAACGGGATTCCGTTCTCTTCGGCAAGGCGGACTAATTCCCGCAGCATACCCTTGTGCGCGATCGATCCTCTATCCATAACCGAAAGGACCGCCCCCGCGCCAAGCCTGGTCGCCTGTCCCTCCGGATCTGTCCCCGGGATATCGGCGCACACCGTTCCCTCAATCGCGATGCCCAAATCCGGGGCCACGTCATAAGCGGCTATCCGCGCGCCTCTTAACCCCAACTCTTCTTGAACGGCGAACACAGCGTACAAGCGGATCTTCTGCCAGTCCTCTTTGAGGAGTCACAGCAAGATCGCGCAGCCCACTCTGTCGTCGAAAGCTTTCGCCTTCAACACTCCGGGGGACAACTCTTCGAACTCGGTGTCAAAGACGATAAAATCGCCGAGTTTGACCTTGCTTTCGGCTTCCTCCCTGCATTTGGCCCCGATATCTATGGTTAGCTGCTCCAAAGGTATCACGGCTTCGCGCTCTTTCCGTTCCTGCAGGTGAATGGCTTTGGCCCCGATAACCCCGGGGACCTTGTCCTTGCCGACAAGCACCCGCTTGGAAGCGAGCACGGCCGCCGGCACGCCGATGCTGTAAAAGCGCAAGAAACCGCTCTTCTCTATGTACGACACCAAAAGGCCGACCTCGTCCATGTGGGCGTCCACCAGAACCTTTGGGCCGGCATCGCCTTTGTGAGCGATGATGTTGCCCATCGTGTCGGTCTTGTACGATACTCCCATGGAATCCAGCTCGCGCTTAATCGCGCTTCTGACTTCCCCTTCGTGTCCCGAGACGCCGGACAAAGAAGTGAGTTCCTTCAGTTCCATGTGCTCAACTCCTTCACGAAGGCCCTGTCGCAGGAAGCGATGAATTTGGCGAGAACCCTTCCGGATTTCTCCACATCTCCTATAGACAGGGTCTCCACTGAAGTGTGCATATAGCGGAGAGGAATGGATACGAGCCCGGTCGCCACCCCGGACCCTGTCACCTGCATTGCCCACGCGTCGGTGCCTGTGGGCCCCGGCGCCACCTCCGGTTGAAACGCGATGCCGAGCTCTCCGGCGGCTTTGACCAAAGCCTCGTAGATCTTGGGGTGGATGTTGCCGCCCATGCATATGGCCGGTCCTTTGCCCATCTGGGTAGTTTTCCACTCCGGTACGCCCGGCGTTTCGGCGTGGCAGACGTCGATCGCGATACCAATGTCGGGCTTGATCCCGTAGGTCCCCACTATGGCGCCTTGGAAGCCGGCCTCTTCCTGCGTGGTCGCCACGGGATATACATCCGCCTCAACTTTGTACTTCTTCAGCTCTTCCATGCAGACCAGGATGACGCCGACTCCGGCCCGATCATCCATGGATTTGCCCGAAAGGACATCCCCCATCAGCTCCGAGACTTGTCGCTTGTATGTAACAGTATCGCCTACCGTGACAAGGTCCCTAACTTCTGCTTCCGGTAGCCCCACGTCGATAAAAAGCTCCTCCATCTTCTGTGCCTTCATTGCATTCTCAGGCGGGATCAGGTGGGGAGGCTTCACCCCGATGAGCCCTACGAGGGGCTTTCTGCCGTACACTATCACTTCGTGCCCGGGGAGCACTCTTGGATCGACGCCGAGGCCCGTGAACCGCAGGAACCCTCTTTCCTCGATTTTCTTGACCATAAGCCCGACCTCATCCATGTGTCCCGCCAACATGATTTTGGGCCGCACCGCATCGCCTTCGCCTTTCTTGAAGCCGATCACATTGCCGAGAACGTCGTGGCGAATCTCATCGACGAGCCCGCGGAGAGATTCCTCCATGACATCTCTCGCGTTCAAGAACTCGTAACCGGAGACCCCATGCGCCATTGAAGCCTTTTTTAGAAACTCCTTGATGTTAAGACTCAGAACCGACACCTCCTGTACCGAAAGAACTTCCGTCGTATATCATTCTTCCGCGCGCCATCGGATCCTGCCCGGATTCGGGTTATGCCCAAAAGAGAGCGTTCATCCGGCAAGCACAACCTGGCACCCGGTCTCTTCCGTGAATAGCTTGTGACTCACCCCCTCAAGGTCCCTTCCCCAGGGGTCAAAGGCCCGGCCGGGCAACGTCACTGTTCCCGGCGGCGTTTCGCTCTTTGCGAAGTTTCGAAACGCGGACAAAAAGTCCTTGACAGTCAGAAGTCCCGCAGCCTGAATGTTGCCTCCAAAATAGCGGCTGCGGACCTGCACGACCCTTCCTGCAAGCCCCCGGCTTTCCAAAGCGGACTGGATCAGCGGTCGCGCAAGCGATGAAGTCAAGATCAGCGGAGGGGTTGGTCTGCCGAAACCCGCTCTAAACGTCCACTCGGCGAACTTCCGGGAATCCAGGTCTTCGTATACAACAAACCCAGGGGATGTCCGACGGGGCTTTGCGAGGGCGACCTGAATCTCGGCTCCGTCCCTAAGAAGAGTCAGACGTGGGTTCTCTCGTTCCTTTGCCAGACCGAAAGCATCCTGTCGCGACCACACCTCCACCCCGGCGACTTTAGTTATGACGTCACCGCGCTTCATTCCCACCGCCGACGCCGGGCTCTCATCTAGCACGGCCTCAACCCGGGCGATCATATCGCGCAACTCCGGGGGCTCAAAAAGCACGGGGATCCCCAGCCGCTCCATGACCGTCACTGCAAAACGCCGCAGTTCCGGCCAGGTGGCTGAAGTCATCCGGGATGAAAGCGGATGGAGAGAAGAAAATCCGGGCGCCAACAACCGGATGGTGAGGGCGCCGGCTTCTTTGAGAAACCTGCACGTCTCCTCGATGTCATCCCACCCGGAGAGAAAAGGCAGGGCGACGATGCTGCCGTCGAACCTGACCGTGTCCTTAAGGGCAAGTATGTTTTCAAGGGTGGCATCGGGATTGCTATCGCCCATGATCTCTTGTCGCTTGGATACGGTGTTAAGCGACACCATTAACTCGATGCCCAGTTCCCCCAGCCTGCGAGATACTTCCGGGTATAGGAGCGAGCCGTTGGTCGTCACTTTTACCGGCCTTTGTGGGTACGCCTCCCGAACCCTGG
>CAZMEF010000001.1:44721-49456 GCA_964565305.1 uncultured Eubacteriales bacterium
GGGGTTCACCCTCGTTGACCCTCGTGACCGATTCACCTATGGTAATCGCGCCCGGGGCGTTTTGAAGCCAGGGAATCGTCTCGACGATTTCTTGAAGGCTTCGCGTTCCTATATCAAAGGCCTCGCACGATGCGGGGCTATACCGGTTTGAGCAGAAAACGCACCCCATGTTACAGACAGATGTGATGGGGAGAACTCCTTCTTTGTGGGCGTGGTACAAAAGGGCCTCAATGGATGGGCCCTCGCGCGTCGCGCTTCTTGGGGGCATCAACACACATCCTTAACGGCCCAAGAATGGATAGGCAGGTCCGCCTGGGCGTTCAGATCGGGGCCGTGAGTGACGCCCGCCCGCAAGCGATAGTAGGCGGCAGACGCGATCATAGCCCCGTTATCAGTGCAATATTCCTTGGGAGGGATAAAAAGAGGGATTCCTATTCTGCGAGACAGTTCTCTCGCTTCATCTCGGAGAAGATTGTTCGCCGCGACTCCGCCGGAAATCGCGAAGGCTTTGGCGCTCGTCTCTTCCACGAGTCTGGGCACGTGATAGAGAAGCTCCCGGACGATCGCGCGCCTGAGGCTCGCCGCCAAGTGGGGAACGTCGGTTTGATCCTTCCCTCCGGATTCGAAACTTTGAAGGGCCCGCGTCTTGAGCCCGCTGAAGCTGAAGTCCGCCTGCCTTCCGCTCATCTTCGGGTGCGGGAAACGGAAAGTCTCCGCGTCCCCCTCCGCCGCGACTTTGTCCAGGTGGGGCCCCCCTGGGAACGGCAGACCCATTTCCCTGGCCACCTTGTCGAAAACCTCTCCCGCGGCGTCGTCTCTTGTTTCGCCTAGGACCTCGAATACGCCGTGCTTCTTCATAAGCACAATATCCGAATGCCCCCCTGAGACGATGAGGTTCAGCACGGGGAACTCCGGAAGCGTGTCGCCGAGGAAATTGGAAAGCATGTGTCCTTCCAGGTGCTGCACCCCGGCAAGCGGCACCCCTAGGCCGAAAGCCAGACTTTTGGCGAAGGAAACGCCCACCAACAAGGCGCCCAAGAGGCCCGGCCCCGCCGTGACGCCCACGCCGTCGATCCCGCCCTTCTTGACCCCCGCCAAGGACAACGCCTCTTCCATGACCGGCACGAGAAACTCAAGGTGCTTCCGCGAGGCGATCTCCGGGACCACACCTCCGTACTTAGCGTGAAAGTCCACCTGTGAACCCACCACGCTGGAAAGCACGGTCCGCCCGTCTTCTACCACGGCGACAGATGTGTCATCGCAAGAAGTGTCAATGCCCAAAACCAGCGTCTCCATCACCACCCTCGCCTACTACTTGCGATTATACTGTTAACCACCGCAAGAACCCAACCCTCGTGGCCCTTTGCAGACCTTCTCCCACCCCGCTATTATGTAAGAGGTTAGAAAGAGACTATCGCCGGCGGGGGTGCCCACATGTCCCACTTTGCCGATCGCTTGAACGAGCGGATTACCCTTCTAAAAACGCACCTCGTTATCGGGATCGATCCAGATCCCGCAAGGCTTTTCAGCGCCGGTTCGCCACTCCGAAAGGCTTTTGGAACTTCCGACGAGATCGCGATCCTTCACCGGTTTTGTGCCACAGTGCTTGACGCCGCTTCAGGCACGGCATGCGCCGTGAAGCCGCAGTCAGCGTTCTTCGAAAGCATGGGGACCCGCGGCTTGGGGGTTCTCGCGGACCTCATCGCCGAAGCCAGATCCAGGGGTATCATCGTGATCCTGGACGCTAAGCGGGGAGACATCGGCAACACCGCCCGCGCTTACGCCGAGGCTTACCTGAATCGCACGTCCCCGCTCCAAGTGGACGCGTTGACGGTGAACCCCTATCTCGGCCCGGATACGCTTCTTCCATTCGTCGAGATTGCGAACGGAGCGGGCAATGGGCTCTTTGTGCTTGTCAAGACCTCTAACCCTGGTTCGGGAACCTTTCAGGACACCCCGCTCGCGGACGGGCGACCCCTCTACGAGAAAGTGGCGGAAGTAGTGGCGGAGATCGGGCAAGCCAACCCGGGTTCTTGCGGGTACTCGAACGTCGGCGCGGTTTGCGGCGCCACGTTTCCCCAAGAGCTTTCCGTTCTCAGAAAACTGATGCCCAAAACAATATTCCTGGTGCCAGGTTACGGCGCGCAAGGCGGAACGGCAGAGGATGTGGGGGGCGCTTTCAACCCCGGGGGCGCCGGCGCCATCGTGTCGTCCTCTCGCGGAGTCATCTTCGCTTATGAGAAAGAGAAAACGGCTGTGGACCCAGAATCCATAGAGCAGGCAATCCTGAAAGCCGCGATAAAGGCGCGAGAGGACATTGAACGGGTCGCTACGTCATCCATTTGAGCCGATCCTTCATCGGGACAGACGGCCCCAGGTCGTCTTTCCACATGATGATGGCGTCTTCATTGGTGTCGCTGTAGTATCCCTTGCGGATTCCTCTTTCAACAAATCCCAGTTCCTTGTAGAGACGCTGGGCCGTGTGGTTTGAAACCCGCACTTCCAGTGTCATGCGGGTCCCGCCGAGCGATTTCGCACGTTCGAACATAGCGGCTAACATGGCGCGCCCTATTCCTTTTCGACGCTCATCCGGGTGCACAGCGATGTTGGTTATATGGGCTTCATCCAATATGACCCACATCCCGACGTAGCCGGCGATCTGGTCACCGCGCCTCGCCACATAATAGTGCGCGTAAGTGTTGTCCGTCAGTTCGGACTGAAATGCCCTGCGAGACCACGGGGTCGGATACGACAGCGCTTCGATTTCCAGAACCCTATCGAGATCCCAAACACGCATTTTCTCGATGCAGATCTCCGGCGACGGCAGACTGTTCAAAACTGTTCACCTTTGCTCTCCGACAAAAGGCGTCTTTTGGACGCCACTACCTCGGCTTGTGATTTTCTGACGTATTCCGGAACAATATCCCCGGGGCTTGTCGTAACTCCGTCCTCAAACATCTTTCTTGCGATTAGCCCCATAACTCCCGCTCTAGGCAACGCCCAATAGGGATCCAACGGCACCATTCTAGTCTTTTTCGCGCCTTCGCGCCCGACAAGGCGCACAAAATCCAAAGCGGCGTCGCCGGCGACGAAGATCTCCTGAAGCCCTAGACGCTCTACCTCGCCATGTAGTTCCTCCAAATCGCGAGCGCCGAACGAGACGACTTCGCGATAGATGCCATCTACTTGGCTATATGCCGCGGAAACTGCTTGCGATGCCGACCTGCCCGACGCGATGGCGACATTCGGGTGCCCTTGTGCCTGTCGAAGCAAAACCTGAAAACTCGGCACCATGACTACCGGTTTGCCGAGAGCGACCGACAGACCTTGAGCTGTAGCCGCGCCTATCCGAAGCCCGGTGAAGGAACCGGGCCCCCTGGACACAGCGATACACGTTAAGTCGCCCGGTTCCAGGCACGCTTTCTGAAGCGCTTCGATGGCGAGCGGAAGCAGCATGGACGAATGCGCCTTTCGTCTTTCCAAGGTGATCTCGGACACAACGCTCCCGCCAAGAGTAACGGCTACCCCGAGACGTTCCGTGCCGGTCTCAAGCGCGAGGACCGTCGTCTCGACGTCCTTGCGACTCCCCGTGGAACCATTTATGGGACTCTCTTTGGAACTCTCCATGGACATCGGGCGCCTTCTCTCCCCAAAGCGTTATCGTCCTTTCATCCTCGTCAGGTCCCATTCGCTCCAAGCGGACCCGCAGAGTCCAAGAAAGGCCGCTCTGAACCTTCTGCGCCCACTCCACGACCAATACGGTGTCGGAATCGGGCTCCAAAAGGACGCCGCTTTCAAGCGCTTCGTCTCCTGTGAGCCGGTAAAGGTCAACATGACGCATACGAAGTCTTCCCTGGTGGATCCGCTCCAACACGAAACTGGGGCTTTGCACTCTGCCCTTCACGCCGAGGCCTACTCCAATTCCCTGAGAGAGGACTGTCTTGCCGGCCCCCAAAGGACCCTCAAGAAAGACTACGTCGCCGCCACAGAGAAAGCGACCGATAATCTCACCCAATTTCCTCGTCAAGTCCGGCGAGGAAGTGGTGAGGGTCACGCCTTCTTCGGACATATCTCTTCCGACTTGACCTTGAGGCTCCGCAAGTCGGCGAGGACTTGCCCTCTTTTCCCGGCTTCGTCCCGAAGGACCGCGGCCGGATGAAAGGTGACCAGGTAGCTGATCCCGTCTTTCTCGAACCACTTTCCTCTGTCGCGAGTAACGCGGAGCGAGGGGTCGACCAACGTTTGACTGGCGAGAGCGCCCAGGAGCACGACAAGGCGAGGGCGAATCACCCTGAACTGAGCGCGGAGATGCGGCAAGCACGCCTCCACTTCAGACGGCTCCGGAAGCCGGTTCCCCGGCGGGCGGCACTTGACTATGTTGGCTATGAAAGTCTCCTTGCGACTTAATCCGACTTCGCCAAGAAGTCCGTCCAAAAGCCGGCCGGCTCTCCCAACGAAAGGGACGCCCGATTCGTCTTCCTGCTGCCCGGGTCCCTCACCGACCAACATGATGCGGGCATGGGGATCGCCGTCTCCGAAAACGACTCTTTTGGCCCCGGTTCTGAGCGCGCAATCCCGGCATGCGAGGATCCTGTCCCGGAGATCTTTTACATCGTTGACCCCCGCCCACGCGTTCAGACGAGACGGTTCTCCCACCTCAACGAGACGCTTCTGCAGAGCCGTGGCGTCGCATGCCGGAACAGACCGGTCAAAAAGCGAAATCTGGCGCGCTTGG
>CAZMEF010000002.1:0-5005 GCA_964565305.1 uncultured Eubacteriales bacterium
CAAAGCCCTGTTATAATCACCCTTTTGATGACCGACACGACTCAAAACCCCTTCCGTAGCTGTATGCCGCATGACAATAGACACAACCAGCGGCGGCCGTTCGCCAGTCGCCCACCCGCCTCTCGCCAGCGGCCCTTTCCGTATCCTACCTAATGAAGTTGGTCGTCGCCCTCGGCTCCCTCTTGGGGTAAACGACTCCCGCCTTTATCCCTGCCTCTTTGCACTTCAAGAACCACGCCATGTTCCTGCCGAGCACCCTCATTATCTGGAGCCCTTCAAGATCCTTCCTGACATCTTCGGGCGTGAATCCGTGCACCATGTTCCAATATTGGGATGAAATCAGAGGCATCTCCGTAATAGTCGGGTACTTTTGGAGCTGCTCCAACGCGGATGTCGTTCCCGCCCTTCTGGCAGAGACAACGCAGGCCGCAGGTTTCATGTAGAACGGCTTCTTGCCGACGTAAAAAGCCCGGTCCATGAACGACGTCATCATCCCGGAAGCTCCCGCGTAATGAACGGGCGAACCGAAAACGAACCCGTCCGCGTTGGCAGCAAGCTCGCGGAACTCATTGACACAATCATCGATCACGCAGCGCCCAAGCGTCCTGCAAGTCCCGCACGCAATGCAACCCGATATCGGTTGGTCGCCAACCCAAAATATCTGTGTCTCGATTCCGTCTTCGTTAAGCGCCGACGCGACCTCGGCCAAAGCAGTGTAAGTGCAGCCCTTTTCGTGAGGGCCCCCGTTTACCAACAGAACCTTCATGCCAAACCCTCCCCGTGAGTCACAAACGTGGCAATCTATTTGATTTTCGATGACCCGCGTCATCTTCCCTCCCAAACTAGTCCGCCCCTAACCGATCCACCCAAAGCCCCATCGATCGACATGGTATAATCGTCCCGAATCTAAGAGAATTCTGGGGGTGTTCGCGGTGGCCCCGAGAGGCAGATCGGTCGTATGCCGCCGGGCGATCAACAGGGATATCCCCATCATCCGCGACATCGCGGCCCGCACCTGGAGTGACACATACGAACTCATCATCCCAGCGGAATGCCAAGCCTCGGTACTCGAAGTAGCCTATTCCATGTCCTCGCTTGTGCGCTCGATCGCAACTGATGCGTTCGTGTTGGCGGAGATAGACGGCGCCGCGGCCGGCTTCGCGGACATCGAAATGCGGTCCGGCGGAGTCTTGATCCTGCATCGCCTCTACGTCCTGCCGTCATCACAGCGCGCGGGGATCGGCTCTCGGCTTCTTCGCTACGCCGTCTCTCGCTGCCTCGGCGAAGCGTTCGAGATAGTCTCCCCTGTATACGGAACTCGTGGCGAGCTGCCTTTGTACATCCCGGGCCTGCTTTACCCCCTAATCGCTACCGTCGAGCGGGACAACGAGAAGGGGCGGGCATTCTACCGAAAACTCGGATTCGCGGAGCGCACGGAAGAGACTGTGACCCTCGGAGGCGTCCCGCTTCCGGTGGTCAACATCCACGCGAGCGTACGGAAGGACGAAGAGCGGGCGCCGTCGGTACCTGCGCTGCCCGCCAGGGCAAAGATCAGCGGGTAGTGCCCCCTAGCAGGCAAATCAAAACTCGACGGGCTTGCCTGTTCCATTTTGCACCATAGAGAATATGGCTCAAGCACACCCTCATAATCCTTCTAGTGGAGCAGGCTCAACACGTCGGGGGCCGCTTACGTCCGAGGAATACAATTGTACTCCGGGCCTGCTCCGCCAGCCACTCCGCTACTTCCACACATCCGATATGTGAGTGACCTTCACCTTATCTGTGGACAGCGATTGTACCAGGTCCTGTACCCGGTCGGACTTCACCCGCAAGATAACCGAGGCCCTTGCCGAGCCCGGCGCGCTGAAACTGGAAAGGCTTGAAATGTTGATGCCCGCCCTTCCAACTATCCCGGCGACCTCCGAAAGCATTCCGGCCTCGTTCGGTATATCTAGGGTCAATCTGGTCCCCTGCGCCCGTAATCCCAACAGGGTGACCAAGGCCCGGAACACGTCGTTTTGGGTGACAATTCCGATGAGGTGGCCCTCGGGGTCAACCACAGGAAGCGCGTCAAGATCGTGGAAATACATGTGGTAGGCAGCCATTTCGACGATTTCATCCTCGGTGACCGTCACAACGCTCGTGGTCATGACGTCTTTCACCTTGGTTTTGGCGTAAAAATCGGGGGCGCTGCACGCCGGCGCGCAGGTGATTATGTCCCAATCGGTGACGATCCCTATCACTTTGCCGTTATCCCGGACGGGAATGGCCTCGAACGTTTTCTCGGTCATCAGCGACAGAAGTTCTTCAATGCTGGCATCGGAAGCAACAGACACCGCATTCCTTGTCATGATATCTCGAACGAACATGATGGTCCCCTCCAGACTTCTTTATCTTCTTCCACAGGAGGGAAACTCCTTCAATTCGAGGTCAACGCATCGGATATGATCCCGCCCCCGTAGACCATCTCGCCCTGATAGAAGACGAGTGCCTGTCCCGGGGTCACAGCGAAGAGAGGAGACGTAAACATCACCTCGACGTCTTTGCCGTCCGCTCCCGGAGTCATCACCGCAGGCACCTCCTGCCCTCGGTACCGCACCGTGCAGGTGCCCTCCACAGGCCCGGAAAGAGAGTCTGCCGCGATCAGATTTAGGTCGGCTACGCGGCATCCATCCGAGAACGCTTCTTTCCTGTCTCCCACGACCACGACGTTCCTTGAGGTATCCAGCGCGACGACGTAGGCAGCTTTTCCTGCTTGCGCCCCCACCCCTCGGCGCTGCCCTATGGTGTAGAAGGAGAGCCCCAGATGACGCCCCACAATTTTGCCGCTCGTATCTTCGATAGCCCCGGGCCGGGCGGTGACACCCCGCTGGGCAAGGAACTCGCGATAACTGTCCCCGCTCACGAAACAAATCTCCTGGCTTTCAGGGCGATCCGCCGTTGCCAAACCCGCTTCATGGGCGATAGCGCGAACTTCGGTTTTGGTCAATGAACCCAAAGGAAACATTGAGTGGCGGAGTGCATCTTGCGAAAGCCCGTATAGGGCGTAACTTTGATCTTTTGAAGCATCGCGCCCGCGCAGCAGGTACGCCCTGCCCATCCCGACGCCGGTGCCAGATCCCCCTTCTGACTCACCCGACAAAGCGATGTGGTTTTCTATCCACCCGCCGCCGGGCGCCGCCCTAACAGCCCTCGCATAGTGGCCCGTCGCCAGATAGTCCGCTCCGATCTGGCGAGCCTTCTTAATGAGGTGGCCGAACTTCATGAGGCTATTACAAAGAAGGCACGGGTTTGGCGTCCTCCCCGACGCGTAGTCGCCCACAAAAGGAGCCACAACCCCCGACTCAAACTCTTTCACGAGGTTGATCGTGTAGTGCGGGACGCCCAGTCGGAAGCAAACGGCGGCGGCGTCTCGCGCGGTCTCAGCCGTGCAGCAAGGGGCAGGAGCCCCACCTCCGGTTGTCTCGTCCGGGAGCAGCTTCATGGTGAGCCCGATGACGTCATATCCGGCCCGGAGTAACAGGAGGCATGCGACGGAACTGTCTACTCCGCCCGACATCGCTACCGCTACCCTTGGCTTCGTCAATCGAACTTCCCCCCAATCGGCAACCGGAAGGTCTGGATACATGTCGCGTAGATCACGTGTGTAACGTGGATCACGTGCCCCTTCCTGCCGCATCTTATGGTAGGTTGCCGTAGATAGTATTGTCAACGAAGCGGGAAGGCCCCCGCATGGGGCGGGGGCCTCGTTAGGACGTTTTCCGCTGATCGACGCCAACCCTTCGCTAACCTACTGCCTCGGGATCTACGGCGGCTAAAGGCGTAGGGCAGATCCCCCCGCGGACTATTGCCCCGATTGAGGGGTATGGCATAAGCACCTCACACGGACACGTTGACCCGATCGGCACCGATAGCGAAAGGAAATCAACGCCCACCTGCTTGAGCACCCCGCTGATCACGGCGGTGCAGCAGTCAGGCGGAGGTGGAGGCGGCGGAGGCGGGGGCGGCGGCGGCGGCGGGCAAGGCGGCTTGTGACATGAGGAAACGCTCGAACCCTCGGCATGAACCGCGTCCGCTGCCGCTTCCCCGTCTGCCAGCCGCCTGGGGGGCTTGTGTGGCGGATGCCAGGGCGGACACGGCGGAGAAGGCGGATCCGGCGGCTGCGGGCAAACGTCTATAGGGCAAGTGACGCAACACGAATAAACGGTGATCGGCTGCCCCAGGGAAGTCGCCAATACCTCGAACAGAGTCCGGGGTACATGCATCGCCGAAGCGTCGAAATCTATGGACGACATAAGGCTATCCCTCCAGATCTAAGTGGAATCCTAGACATGTTATGTCACTCCAATACCTACTGTTACTGGCTTGGGTCGGCCCCTCCTCGATGAGGCGTAAGCGGGAGGGAGGCGTTCCGGGCTTTGTTGCAGGTCGTCTCGAACGGGATGGAGAAATACTAACACTGCACGCTTAGAAGACAAGGCGGGCAAGGGGGCGCCGCAAATGGTGGCCAAGCACATTCTGGGAGTAGACGGTGGCGCGACCAAGACAATGGCTGTTGTGGGAGACCACACCGGTCAAGTTCTGGGTACCGGCCTTTCGGGGCCAAGCAATTACCAGAACAACAGCCTCGAAGAATCTATGCGCAGCATCAAGAACGCGGTTGACACTGCCTTATCCTTCGCGTCTTTGAGTGTCGACGATCTGGCTTACGGCCTTTTCGGATTGGCGGGCGCCGATTATCCGGTCGACTTTGAGGTTCTTACCGGTGGTCTTCGCAAGCTTTGGCCCGGCCTGACCCTGGAGGTAATCAACGACACCTGGGTTGCCTTTCGATCAGGGACCGAAGCGGACTACGGGATGGTCTATGTCTCCGGCACAGGCGCAAACTACGCCGCTAAGAGCCCTTCGGGTAAGAGAGTCACCGGTCGCGGGATCGGCTACCAGTGGGGGAGCGAAGGCGGCGCCGGCAGTCTCCGGGCCGGAAAATATTATTCTTTCCCTGCCC
>CAZMEF010000002.1:5015-5806 GCA_964565305.1 uncultured Eubacteriales bacterium
GGTACTGCATTTCGCGTTTAGGTCGGCCGATGGCACGGGCGCCAAAACTTCGTTGGAGAGCCCGGTACTGGCAACCCTTGGCCGGCCTACATACGACGAGCTGGCGGTCGCCATGTACGAAGCGGACGGGAAACTTCGCTTCCTAGACCCAAGAGCGTACGACCTTGTTCCTCTCGTCTTTGAACACGCGTTTCGGGGAGACGCGGTATCGGCGGACATCTTGATTCAGACGGGCCACGTCATAGGCGAGATGTCCGGAAGGCTCCTGCAAAACATGGGCATGACAGATCGTCCCGTGGACGTCGTTCTCGCCGGGAGCATCTTCACAAAAGCGAAAACGCCGCTCATGAACTCCGCGTTCGCAACCGCCTGCCATAGATTCGCGCCGCTGGCGCGCATGAAGTTTCCCGAAGTCGAGCCGGCGTGCGGCGCCTATCTCCTGGCTATGGAGGGTGCCGGCCTTCCGGCGGGAGGCGAAGTAAGAAAAAGGGCGATCGCGTCGTTCGGGCAAATTACTGCCATCACGACTCAAACGCCCTCACAGAAAAGTGACTCTCACCTGACGACTTTCACCTGAGTCGCCCGGAGCAACAGGCCCTTGTACAGATACCCTTTCAACAGCTCTTCAAGCACGATCCCGTGGTCACCGCCGCCTTCTTGCGCGAGCACCGCCTCATGCAGGTTGGGATCCATCGGCTGACCCGCAGGCGACGGTATCGGCTCGACGCCCTCCTTTTGGAGGGCATCGGTCAGTTGTCGCCTGATCATGGCCATACCTTTCATGAACCCTT
>CAZMEF010000002.1:5816-16196 GCA_964565305.1 uncultured Eubacteriales bacterium
CCCGGGACGGGCATTCCTAACGCCCTATCGAAGTTGTCCATGGTTTCGAGAAGGGTAACGATGAAATCCGCCTTTTCCCGCGTGACGCGGTTTTCGAGATCCCTGTCTATCCTCTTGCGGTAGCCGTCAAAGTCCTCCCGGGCCCGCAGATACTGCTCGACAGCGACCTTTGCTTTGGCGGCCCACTCGTCGCGCTCCTTCGAAATCTCCTGCAACACGAGTTTGGCCTCTTGCATCTGGGCTTCGAGTAGGGACGCTTTCTCCTCGCAATCCTCTAGCTGGCCGCGAACCGTCTGCAGCTCGGATGCGGTGGCCTCTTCGGACGCAGTCGCCACGTCCCCGTCGACCGCGACGCCCTTAGCCTCAGAGCCCGCTTCAGGGGTGCCGGTGATACGCTTTCTCACCGCTCATCGCCCTTTTCGCGGTCGTCTTCGTTTCCGCCCCTGTCACCCTCCTCGGGCTTTTCTCCCTTGGAGTGGAACTCAGCGTCGTACACATCCCCCTGCGGACGATCACCAGGACCGCCGGACCCGTCGGGGTCGTCGGGACCGGCCTCTCCCTCAGCGCCGCCGGAAGGCGACTGCGACGCTTGCCTGTACAACTCCTCGGCCAGCTTGCTCGCCGCATCCAAGAGCTGCTCCGTACCCTTCTTCATGGTCTCGACGTCTTCGCTCTTCAGCGCCTCTCGCGCTTTCTCCAACGCCTCTTCGACGTTTTTCTTGTCGCTCTCGGAAAGCTTGTCGCCCGCTTCCTTCAGGCTCTTCTCCACCGTGTAGATGCGCTGCTCGAGCTCGTTCTTGGCGTCGATCGCCTCGCGGGCTTTCTTGTCTTCGTCAGCGTGATGTTCGGCGTCATCGACGAGCCTGTCTACTTCGTCTCTCGGCAGCTGGGTCGAAGCCTTGATCGTGATGTTTTGCTCCTTGCCAGTCCCCATGTCTTTGGCCGTGACCTTCAGGATTCCGTTAGCGTCGATATCAAAAGCCACCTCAATCTGGGGAATCCCTCTGGGGGCGGGTGGAAGCCCGGTCAGCGTGAACCGGCCCAACGATCTGTTGTCTCTGGACATCTGCCGCTCGCCCTGCAAGACGTGAATTTCGACCTGCGGTTGGAAATCCGCGGTGGTGGTGAAGGTCTGAGCCCGCCTGACAGGAATGGTCGTGTTTCTCTTTATGACCGGGGTCATGACGTTGCCAAGGGTCTCCACGCCGAGCGTCAAAGGCGTGACGTCCAAGAGCACGATATCTTTCACATCGCCGGAAAGGATACCCGCCTGTATGGCGGCCCCAACGGCGACAACCTCATCCGGGTTCACCGTCCTGTTGGGCTCCTTGCCCGTCAGTGTAGTGACCAGTTCCTGAATCCTGGGCATTCTGGTGGCGCCTCCGACCAGGATGACCTCGTCCAGGTCCTTGACATCCAATTTAGCATCGGAAAGGACCTGTCTGAAAGGCTTCACGCACCTGTCGGTCAGGCTCTTGGTGATCTCCTCAAACTTGGCGCGGGTTAGCTTCGCCTCCAAGTGCAGCGGCTGCCCCTCCCTATCCGCAGTGATAAACGGAAGGCTGAGGGTGGTTTCGAGCACCGCGGACAGTTCGATCTTGGCTTTCTCGGAAGCCTCGATCAGTCGCTGTAGGGATTGGCGATCTTTGCGGAGATCTACGCCGTTCTCTTTTCTGAACTGCTCTGCCACATAGTTGACGATCTCCTGGTCGTAATCGTCGCCGCCAAGGTGCGTATCGCCTGAAGTTGCAAGCACCTCCAAGACGCCGTCTCCCACCTCGAGAAGAGACACGTCAAACGTGCCGCCGCCCAAGTCCCAAACCAGGATTTTCTCTTCCTTCTTCTTGTCGATACCGTAAGCCAGAGACGCCGCGGTGGGTTCGTTGATGATCCTCAGAACTTCCAGCCCGGCGATACGTCCGGCGTCTTTCGTCGCCTGACGCTGGGAGTCGTTGAAGTACGCGGGGACCGTGATCACGGCCTTGGTAATGGATTCGCCGAGGTATTTTTCGGCGTCCTCCTTCATCTTTCTAAGTATGTGAGCCGAAACTTCTTCGGGAGTAATCTCGTTGTCGATGGAAGGAACGTACACGCGCACCTCATCGTGTTTTCCCCTTCTGACCTCGTACGGGACGCGCTCGCGCTCACCCGCAACCTCATCGTATCTGCGGCCCACAAACCGCTTGATGGACGAAACCGTGTTGACCGGATTTAGCACAGACTGACGCCTGGCAAGCTGCCCGACCAACTTCTCTTTCCCTTTGGTGAACCCCACTACAGACGGCGTCAACCTGGAACCTTCCGCGTTTATTATGACGGTAGGCTCGGAGCCCTCCATCACAGCTATGGCAGAATTCGTCGTGCCAAGGTCAATGCCTACTACTTTGGACATGCGCACACCTCCACCCTCATTTGCTTTTGTTCGCTAGATCTTTCTTCGCCCCGGTTTCCGGATAGCTTTCGTCGGGGCTTCTCTGAACGTTCGCCACGCCTGGAGCGGGCGACTTTCGGAAGCCCCCTTCCATCGCAAGGATTACCCGAACGCCCTGGATATTAATCCCGCAGTCTTTACTAAGGTAGATGACCCGGGCCAGTAGTCTCAAGTCATTATCAGAATAAAGGCGTATGTTGGAACCCGTTCTCGCGGGCATAACAAGACCTTCCATCTCAAACTGCCGGAGAAGGTGGGCTGCCACTCCCAACAACCTTGAGGCGACGCTGATGGTATATACAGGATCTTCGGGCCCGTGGAACATATCCACGACTTCACCTCCTCCCGCGTGGTCTCTTCAGAATCCTACGAGATCATGTACAACTTTCTTCAATGCTGAATATAAGTATTCTGCGTGTTCGCGTCAAGATATATCCAGCCTATTCTACGGGCCTTCAGGCAGGGAAATCTGTCTTCGGACGAGAAACTCCAAGAATCAACCATTACGCCGGTGGAGTGGTTCAATTATGTTTGTGACGCTCGGGCTCAAGAACGCCTGGCTGAATAGGGGCCGCACCGTTCTTGGCATTGTGAGTATGGCTATAGCGGCCATCGTATTCACTTCTAGCTCAACTCTAAGTCAAGGGTACCCTGCCGCCGCCTACTTTGAAGCGCGGCAATTGGTAGGTGCAGATATCATAATGCTTCCGGGCAAGACCCGTTTGTCTCAAGAAGATCTGGCTTCTTCGAACCTTCTGTGGCGGTTTCGGAAAGCGAGCCTCGATGAACCAAACCTGACGCTCGGCTTCGATTCCGCTCGATACAACTACGGTAGCTTGGAAGGCGTGATTCCGGAAGAAAGCCGGATCTCGCTCGCGGACATGCAGTCCGTAGTGAACCGGCTAAAGATGACCGGTGAGGTCAAGGACGCGCGCGTCAAGTACGCTCTCCCGTTTATCATGCCGCTGCCTCCCGATGAAGGGATGATCTACGGCTTCATGGAGCCGAGGGACCCGGCGCTTGATCACGAACAATGGCGCATGGACGACGCGCTCGGGGACGGGAGGTATCTACGAGAGGACGACGACCCGAACGCCGTCGCCGTCGTTTGCTCCGGATGGCCCGCCATGAGATCGGTTAGGCCCGGTCAGGCCACATTGCTGGTAGGAAAGGCAAATCGGGGGGAAGACGGCATCACCTACCGCAACTACGAAGAGCCGTTGCCTGTCACCATCGAAGTGGTCGGGTTCACGAGATTCAGGGAAGGCGGCGCGGACAGCCGAGTGGGACAATCGTACGCGAACCCGGTTCTGTTCGTGACAGACGGTTTCTTCGACAGCGTGCTGCGCGACTCGGGTCTCACTCAGGAAGATGTCGCCGGCGGCATCGCCGTCACGCTTCACGAAATAACCGCGTTGGAAGACGTGGTGGCTAAGCTACAGAGAGAGTACCCGGACTTCACTGTGGTCTCCGTTCCCCGATTGGCGATGGCGGGGGCAGAAGGCGCCGTGCCTTCCGGCGTGCCCATGGATATGAGGGCGGTCGCGGAGATATTGGCATTCCTCACGGCCGCACTTCTTTCCGCGGCTAATCTTTCGGTACTCATGCTAGCTAGAAAGACGGAGATCGGCATATTGAGATCGCTAGGCGCGACACGTGCCAACATCGCGATCATGGTGCTCACGGAATCTGTCTGGATAGCCCTTATGGGAGCCATAATGGGGAATCTTCTGACCCGCGGTTCTTCTCACCTTCTTGTCCAATAAGATGGGGGCGGACGCCGTTCTGAGACAAGCGGTTTTCAATTTCCGGACCAGTATCGGCTTTGCGGTCGCGACCGCGGTCCTGTTCGGCCTTCTTCCGCTGACAAAAGCGCTTCGCGTCACGCCCGCGGAGGTACTTAGGGGCGAGTAGCGGTGACAGACGATATGAGAGTAGTTACCTGGGGTGAATCCTTATGATAGACGGCATCGAGATATCGGGAAAGGGATTTCGGCAACGCCTCGGCACGTATCTGATCATGATGCTACTTGTGGCGTTCACCGTGGCAGGATATCTGACTGTCAACGCGTACTGGGTAGACGCGTCCAGGATCGCGAAAGGCAGCGTGGAACCGCTCGGCTTCCCCTATCTCAAAGCAACCGTGCTTTTTGCGTACTGGGATAATCCGCCCAGCGCTGTTGGAGAGGAACCGGCCCCCCGGCACTACACGCCATTGTTCAACGACGGTGAGTTAGCCCGGATAAGGGAAGTCAGCCACGTCACATCGATTTCTATCGGGTACTCACAGGAAGGCTTCACCAAGTACGGCCATCAGGAGCTCTTGTTCTTGGAACCCGGCTCCCCTGTGCTAGATTCGCTGAGACTTGTGGAGGGCAGATGGCCGGTTTCCATGTACGAAATCGCGGTCCCCTTGACCCTGTCGCGTGCGGGCGCGACTCCGGGCTCGGTCCTGAACATCATCAAACCGGACGTCACCGTGCCCATCGATTATCCTATGGACCGCATGCTAAAGTACCCCGAAGACCCGGCGTCTGTGGCGGATTACACTGTAACCGGAGTCTACGAGCCTTCTTCCGCGATGATCTCCGGCCCGGTCGGATATCTGCCCATCAACAGAGTGGGGTCTTACCCCGAGCTCAACCCAAAGGAAGTCACCATGAGCTGGCCGGCGCCAAACACTATGTTCTTGGGGCTCGATGACCCCGCCAAGGCTCATGACGTCATACTGTACTGGTATGCGCTTTACCCTGATTTGCCGGAGACTGAAGTTCACGTCCTTCCCCCTCCGAAGGTCTTTTGGACACCTGACCTGCCTGAAGTCGCCATTAGCGAGGCGGCGGGACAAGTCGCCACCCCCCTGTTCAACAACACCATGCACGCTTTCCTTCTGTCGGCCATCGGCATTTTCACGGCGATGTTCACGTCGTTTCTCGATAGACGCAAAGAACTGGGGATCATGAAGACGGTGGGAATGGACGACGCCCACACCGCTTTGACGGTTTCACTCGAAGTAGCTTTCACCGCGACGCTCGGAACCGTTTTAGGAATCGCGGCCGCAACGGTAGTCACAGGCAGTTATCTCAAGGGAGTGTCGGGAAATGCTCTGGCCGTGCCGGGGGGGTCGATCCTCACGAGCGCGTTCGTAGCCCTACTGCTCCTCCTGGCCGCTACCTACGTGCCAAGAGCGATGGCGCGTCAAGGGACCGTTTTGGAACTCCTTTACGGTCGATCAATCCCGATCGTGAGGAAAAGGCACTCGGAAAGATAGAAGATATTTCTCTATCAGTTCGCCGGCGCACGTCAAGGGATCTGCTTCGCCCTTTGACAGCGAGGTCAGAGCGTTCTCCAAAGCGCCGTCTTTTTCCGCTTCCTTAAGGATCCGCTCGACGGTCAGCAGATCGAGATACTCCCTTAGCACCGCCCGCCCGCTTTGCCTGACCTTCTCCTTAAGAAGATCAGACGACGACAAGTACCGGCGATGCTCTCCCACCGCCCCCACAAGTTCGGCCAGACCTTCGCCGAGGTGAGCCTTGGTGAGAACGATGGGCGGCCTCCACCCGGCGTCCTCCTTGAGATTCAACATCATTTCTATGTCGCGCCGGGTTCTCTCGGCGCCGGGCAGATCGGCCTTGTTCAGGCAGAACACATCCCCTATCTCCAAAATGCCCGCCTTGATGGCCTGCACGTCATCGCCCAGATTCGGGGCGAGCGCCACGATTACTGTCTGCGCGTAGCGCATTATGTCGACTTCAGATTGCCCCGCCCCGACGGTCTCGACCAAAATGTCGTCAAACCCAAAGGCGTCCATTACCGCGATAACATCGCCCGTGTGGCGGGAAAGACCACCAAGGTGCCCTCTTGTCGCGAGACTCCGAAAAAAGAGCCCATCGTCCATAGAATGGGAGCGGACTCTGACGCGATCGCCAAGTATGGCACCGCCGCTAAAAGGGGAAGTCGGATCGACGGCTATCACGCCTACCGTGCGACCCATGCTTCTGAACTGCTCGATAACGCCATTAACGATGGTGGACTTGCCAACTCCGGGAGAACCTGTAATGCCTACGATGGCCGAACGCCGCGGCCTTTTGTACGCGAACGAAAGTATGTCGAGGAAGCCCCGCGCTCCATCCTCAACCATAGAAATCGCCCGGGCAAGGTGAGGACGGCTCCTCGTCGATAGCCCTTGAAGGATGCCATCCACTTCCGGCAGGCCTTCGTTTGCCGCGCCCATGGGTACTTTCTAGGCCTTCTGCGCCACGTCTCGTTTGAGGTGGCTTCTTGTGTACTCCACTATCGCTTGCGTGCTGGTGCCCGGCCCGAAGACTTCGTCTACTCCCTCTCGTTTGAGACCGGGGATGTCCTCGTCGGGTATTATCCCTCCGGCAAGTATGAGGACGTCCGGTTCGGATTGCCCTTTTTCCTTGATCAGGCTCCTGACGAATTTAGGAAGCAAAGTCGCGTGAGCGCCCGAAAGGATGGATAATGCCACCACGTCCACGTCTTCTTCCACCGCCATGCGTGCCAGCTCTTCCGAAGTACGGTGAAGGCCGCTGTAGATGACCTCCATCCCGGCGTCGCGATACGCTCGAGCGATGACTTTAGCTCCCCTGTCGTGGCCGTCAAGGCCGGGTTTCCCGACCAGAACTCTGATGTTCCTAACCATTTCGCTTACCTCCAAGCTCACGCGACTACCGTATGACCCACCTTATCTCTCTAGCCTCAACAACACGTCTCCGCTTTGCACGGTGGCGCCCTGAGACACTTTTATCTCGGCTACCACGGCATCGAAGGGGGCGGGGATCTCGTTCTGCATTTTCATGGCTTCGAGCATCAAGAGAACCTCTCCCCGCTTAACTTCCTTGCCTACAGCCACCCTTATTTCGCTGACCACGCCGGGGATCGGGGCGCGCACTACGTCGCCGCCGCCTCCGCCGTCAGACTTAGGCGCCGGCGCGGGGCCGGAAGAACGCTGAGGCACCGGGGATACGGGAGCGACCGGCGTTCTCGCGATTGGAGCAGAAACAGGCACGCTTCTTGGAGCGACCGAAGCGATCCTCGGCGCGGGTGCCGCCTTTTGCCCGCCGTCCCCCATTTCCTCGACTTCGACCTCAAAAACCTGCTCATTGATCTTTACCTTGAATCGACGCAACTGGTGAATCCTCCTTTATTGCCCCGGCGCGAAAGAGACGCGCGGTTTGTCCCCATAGTGTAGCCTCGAGACAGGCGGCCCCAAGCGCCGCAACCAGTTATGCCACGCAAAAACACGGACCCCGAAGGGTTTTGCTCTGTCGACAAATACGCGCCGAGAGCCGCCGCGATCGCAGTTTTCTTCACTTCGTCCAACTCATCTCTGGGCAAAACGATCTCCTCCTGGGTGCCGATATCTTTCCTCCCGCTTCTCTCAAAGATGCCGCCTATCACCGGTTCTTGGACCATCATCTGGTCCCGGTAAGCGAGAGAAAGAGGAAGGTCGTCAAGAAACGGTTCATCTGACTGGGAACCGGTCATTATCATCACGTGCGGATCCACTTCAGGCTCTTCCTCCGGGCCGTGAGAAATCGCCTTGGACAGGAAAACGCGCGTAAGCGAAATGATCAAAGATATGGCCCCTAAGACCCCGAAAACGATCAAGGCGTTAACCAGAATCAGCATGAAGACCCCGGTGTTACCATCCGGCAAGAAAAGCCCTCCTTCGCGAGAAGAAACCGACCTACACCGGCATATTCCCGTGCTTTTTGGGCAGACTCTCAGCCCTCTTGGTCGAAAGAAGCTCGAACGCGCCTATGACTTTTGGGCGAATCTCCTGAGGATCTATGACGTCGTCAATGTATCCCCTGCTAGCTGCGACATACGGGTTTGCGAAAACGTCGCGAAATTCCTTGATCTTCTCTTTTCGTCGCTCTTCGGGGTTCTCGGCGGACCCTATTTCGTCCCGGAAGACGATGTTGGCCGCGCCTTCGGGCCCCATCACAGCGATCTCGGCCGTCGGCAGCGCAAAAACCATATCGGCGCCCAGATGACGCGAGCACATGGCTATATAGGCCCCGCCGTAGGCCTTTCTGGTGATAACGGTGACTTTGGGAACTGTCGCTTCTGAGTAGGCGTACAGAAGCTTCGCTCCATGGCGGATAATCCCGCCATACTCCTGATCAACGCCCGGCAAGTAACCCGGCACATCTGTCAAAGTGAAAAGGGGTACGTTGAAGGCGTCGCAGAACCTCACGAACCTCGCCGCCTTGTCAGACGCGTTGATGTCGAGGCAACCCGCCTTGACGTTGGGCTGCGAGGCTACGACTCCAACGGCTTTACCGTTCATCCGGGCGAAACCGGTCAGTATGTTTCCCGCGTAATCCTGCGATGACTCGAAGAATATGCCATCGTCGACAACAGCTGCGATCACATCGTGCATATCATAGCCCTTGTTCGGTTCGGCAGGAATGGTTTCTCTCAGGGAGGGCTCAAGCCTTGCCGGGTCATCGGTCGCCGCGAAGTGAGGCGGGTCTTCCTGGTTGTTTGAAGGGATGTAATCGAGCAAAGCCTTGAGCAACAGAATGCACGTTTCCTCGTCGGGTGCCACAAACTGCGCGTTCCCACTGATCTGGGCGTGGACCCCGGCCCCGCCCAACTGGTCGACGGTTACTTCCTCTCCTGTCACTGCCTTTATCACCTGGGGGCCGGTGATGAACATGTTGGAGGTCCCTTGCACCATGAAAGTGAAGTCTGTCAGTGCCGGGGAGTAAACGGCGCCTCCGGCGCAGGGCCCAAGGATGACCGAGATCTGGGGAATGACGCCAGAACACTGGACGTTTCTGTAGAATATGTCGCCGTACCCGCGAAGCGCGTCCACGCCCTCCTGAATACGAGCCCCGCCCGAGTCGTTGAGCGACACGAATGGAATCCCCACTTTTGCCGCCAGTTCCATTCCTTTGACAATTTTCGCCGCGTGCATCTCACCTAACGAACCGCCGATAACGGTGAAATCCTGCGAAGCCACGAAGACGGCGCGCCCATTGACCAGGCCATAGCCTGTGACAACGCCCTCACCGGGGGCCGTTACCTTATCCATTCCAAACTCTTTGGCGCGGTGGGTGACAAAGGCATCTGTTTCCACGAAAGAACCGGGATCAAAAAAAGCGTCAATCCTCTCGCGCGCGGTCCATTTTCCCGATTTGTGCTGACGCTCGATTCTTGCGCTTCCCCCGCCCTGCTCGACAGACTGCCTTCTCTTAACCAACTCGCGCAATTTCTCTTCAAACAGCGACACAGATTCCGCCAAAACCACTCCACCTCCGGAAGAGATTCGTCTGAGGCGTGTCCGATCATCGTTCAGAGTCGCAACTACTTACGGACCCAAAGTATCATATCATGAAACATTTGGCTCAACCAACAGGTCCATTCAAATGTAATAGGCGAGTTCCTCCAACTGAAGTGTTACGTCCGCGTTTATCAGCCTCACTCCAGGAGGCAGCCTAAGTTTTGCGGGAGCAAAGTTTAGAAATCCCTTTATGCCAAAGCCTGACACGTAATCGGCGACATCCTGCGCCGCGGATGCGGGGACCGTCAAGAGTCCGACCTTGACATCCGTTTCCTCAAGCACTTCCGCAAGCGAGGAAGGAGCGCGGACGGTCAATCCCTCTATGACAGTGCCAATTTTGCGAACATCAGTGTCAAAAAGTGCGGCGGGGTAGAACGGATACGCGGGATTGGACTGCTTTCGCCCGGCGAGATACTTGACAAGGGCCGTTCCCAGTTCGCCGACCCCGAAAATCGCCACAGGCATTTCCCTGTCGGCACCGAGGATCCGCACCAACTCGGTCGTGAGCCCTTGCACAGGATAACCTACGCCCTGTTTTCCAAACTCGCCGAAGAGCGCCAGGTCCTTTCGCACCTGGGCGCTGTTGACCGCGGCGAGGTCGCCCAGTTCCCAACTGGATATGTATCCTTTT
>CAZMEF010000002.1:16206-18634 GCA_964565305.1 uncultured Eubacteriales bacterium
CCTCAAGTAGGTTACGATTCGCCTGATTACTACGTCTGGGATCCTGGCGGATGCCATCTGGTTTTCCCCCCATTTCTGAAGTATACGTTAGGATATACTACGGCTCCGGCTTACAAGCCTGCTTGCCAGAAAGCCGACAAATATGCCCGTAGGTATGGCGAACGCCAAAAGGTAAGGCAAGTAGAACAAGACCCCCGCCGTCCTAAGCAAGAGCGCGGCGGTAAGCAGTTGGGCGAGGTTATGCGAGAAAGCTCCCGATACGCTGATCCCCACGACGCTAACTTTCCCCTTAGCAGAGTTCCACAATAATGACATGACGACGGTAGAGACCAGCGCTCCCGAAAGGCTGAGGTAGTACCCTGTGTTTAGAAACGTGCCCGAGATGAAACTTCCGATCAAAGTCCTCAGGAAACTGATGGACAAGGCGGGCTTCACTCCGAGCGTGACCACCGCGTAAAGGGCGACCGTATTAGCGAGGCCGAGCTTTGCCCCCGGGACTACAAACGGGACGGGGATAACGGCCTCGACCGCGTGCAGCACGCTGGCCAAGGCCACAAGGATGGCGCTTCTCGCAAGGTCTTGTGATCGGGTCACTCGTCATGAACCCACCCAACCGAAAACTCATGAGAGAAGTATACCACGCAGGAATCCGCAGAGTCAGATTAGGGGCGGGTCGCAGGTAATCTACCCTTTCCCGAGACCTTCTTGGCGCAAAGAAGCCTGTCGTCTGCCACGGACAGGAGCACCCTCGCGTCCACGCCGTCGCCGGGATAGGTCGCTATGCCAAAGCACGCTCCGGGCATTTTGATGGTTTCATGAGCCGGGGTTTCCACTGTGGTTTCCGACCACTGGTCGATGACTTCTTCTATCCTCTTGGACGCCGCCTCCGCGGAGGCCCCGGGAAGGAGCACCACGAATTCGTCGCCGGCATATCTGGCGACCACGTCGCACACACGAAAACCGGTGGCCAAGGCGGCCCCGATCCTACTGAGAACAGCGTCACCCGTTAGATGACCGTGAAAGTCGTTTACTTCTTTCATCAAGTTGACATCTAAAATCCCCACCGTGACGACGCCGCCGTAATCCCCTTGGGACGCGCGCCTCACCGAATTCTCCAGGTTCGACAAGAACACTCGCCTGTTGTAAAGACCTGTCAACGCGTCCGAATCGGCGGAGCGCTTAACCCGTTCGTGCAACTGAGCGACCTCCAAAGCCGACGCGATGTGCCCCGCAACCGCGAGCATCAGCCTGACGTCATTGGCCCCGAACCCGTGTATTTCGGCCTTCTGGACGACCAGAACCCCTAACCGCTTTCCCCTAACTTCAAGCGGAACGTATACTTCCGAACCCACCCCGTCCACGGTTTCGTAGTAGCGCGGGTCCTCGGTCACATCGCCGACGTTCTGCGCCTTCCCGTTGGTCATGACCCACCAGGACACCCCGGTTCCTTTCGGCACCCTCATCCCCACAATGCCGCCGGACATTCCCACGGCAGCGGCTATGACAAGGTTATCGCCGTTCTCGTCGGGTATCAAGATGAGGCAATCCGTGTACCCCATCTTTTCTGTGATGAGATTGGCCATGTGCTTTAAAAGTTCATCAAGGTCCAGAAGCTTCTTCATTTCCTGGGCTATCCGGAAAAGCACTTCAAGCTCCTTAGAGTTGATGGCGCTCTCGGACGACGCGTTGGCGGTGTTCGCAAAGTCAGGCGGACGCCACACGCTGCCGCCGCCCATGAGGTCCCTCAGCCAAGGTTCGTTCATCTCGAGAGCCCTCCGGACCACCTTGTCCAGCGCTTGGGACACAAGCGGGTCAAACTGACCTCCGGCGCATCTGTTGACCTCGTCAAGCGCTTCGTGTACCGATATTCTGGTCTTGTATGACCTATCGCTTACCATGGTATCAAACGCGTCCGAAACCGCCAGGATAGCCGCGCCCGCGGGAATGCTGTTTCCACTCAACCTGCCAGGATATCCGGACCCGTCGTGCCACTCGTGATGATGTAGGACCATGGAACCGACGTCGGGGTGCAGGCCCGCCCTGTCGAGGATAGAAGCACCCAGCTCGGCATGGGTTTTGACGACCTGTCGCTCGTGAGGGTCCAGCGGTCCCGGCTTCTGCAAAATTGAATCGGGAATTCCTATTTTGCCCACGTCATGGACGAATCCCGCCAGGCGAATTATCTCGATTTCTTCCTCTCTGAATCCCATTTCTTCCGCAAGTCTGCCCGCTAACGCCGACACTCGTTCCGAGTGATCCATGGAAAGTGTGTCGCGATAATCGGCTGTGGCGGCCAAAGCTTTAACCGCGGCGGAATACATCCCTTTGGTCGTATCAAGAAGGTTGGAGTTGTTAATGGCCGCCGAGAGATGCTCGGATACCGGCATGAGAAATGGCATGTCGTCGAGGCTATACCCCGAGGTTTCTT
>CAZMEF010000002.1:18644-32255 GCA_964565305.1 uncultured Eubacteriales bacterium
CCCAGATTCCCGCCACCCTACCGAAAACCTTGAGCGGAAGCGTTACTATTGACCTATATCCGTCCGCGGCTATGTTCTCAAGAAAAGATGGCGGAAGCACAGACGATCGCCTATCACGAAGATTCCCGGCGCTTAGCACTTTGGTGAGGTCTGGTATTATGTCCACAAGAATCTCGTCTCCGGGCAGATGTCCTGACAGCGGCCCCGTCTGCCCTTCTTCGCCCAGAAAGTTCACAGGCGCGCTTCCAAGCACGACCCCCTTCCCGTCGTCTCTTACAGATAAGACGGCCATCGCGTCGGCGGGTATCTGGTGCTTGACCACTTGCTGAAGCTCTGCCAGCAACTCTCTGGGGTGAAGGTTGACATCGATAGCCCTGGCAGCGTCGGATACCAAGTTAAGAGCTTTCTCCGCGCGCCTCTGGGAAGTTATGTCCTCCATGACGATCATTTCTCCGAAAGGCTCTTCCTTCTCATTGACGACAGAAGAAGCGTAGACCCGCAGGTGAGCCGGGGCAGTCTCCTTATCCCTGCTTCGTAGGACCAGTTCACACTCGTTGCCCGCGCCGCGGGTCCTGGCGGAGAAACCTCGCATGGCGCATACCAGCTCAATCCAGTCGAGGAGTACTTGCGGTTTTTCCATTCGGGGCATGAGGTACGTGGTCAACACCGACTCCAACGGTTTGCCCGAAACTTCTGACTTCTCCGCTCCCAAGAAACGAAGCGCCCGCTCGTTTGCCACCTGAACGGTGTCACCAACGCCCAAAAAGATCAAGCCGCAATCAGCGGCGTTAAGCACCGAGTCCAGTTCGTACAGCGTCCCTGTAGGGGCGTCGACCAAACGAATCATGGGATTCGGAAGCTGCATTCATTCCCCTCCTGCCCACTTGGTCTCTTATGTAAATTGGCGCGCTGCCGCCTATCTGCCGCCTGTCTTTAGAAATGTCGGAAAATAGAGGACAACGGTTAACGACAGCCTCGGAAAAACGAGAAGGCTTTAGTTCTGTCCTTGTTCGACAGATACCTTTTCTGTCTGGTGGGCGCTGAGAAAAGCGAAGACCCCAGCAGCAACCAACGCGGCGGCCAATGATCCCCATTGGCCATAGCTTAACCCCAGAACATGCGTATCGTTATCTCTGAGAAACTCCAGGAAGAACCTAATGAGGGAATAGCCGAACCCATAGGAAAGGAAAACCCCACCCTTCACCTTCATTCGCGATGAAACTCGAAGAAGACCAAGAAAGAGGATGAAGTCGGCTGCACTTTCGTACAACTGGTACGGATGGCGAAGCCCGGGCGCGAATCGCGTGGCGAAACCCCAACTTCCACCCGTTTCGATGCCATAGCAACAGCCGGCCAGAAAACAACCTATCCGGCCCAGTGATTGCCCCAAAGCGACCGACGGCGAGACAAGGTCGGCCAGGTCGACAAATCTAACGGTACGAAACCGGGAGTAAGCCGCGAGAGCCACTATCCCACCGATAAGCACGCCGTGGATTGCCAGTCCGCCGTCCCTAGTGTCAAAAACAGAAGCCAGACTGCTGAAGTATTGTGGGTTCAGTACAATGTAAAAAAGACGTCCACCGACGACGCCACCGACCAGCAACGCCATAAACAACCAAAACAAAGAATCGGGATCGATGCCCTTCTGGCGCGCCCTATAGGACGCGACCATAACGCCGGCCACAAAGCCGAGACCTATCATCAACCCGTACGAGTAAAGAGTGACAGGTCCGATCCTTAATATCTCGGGATGCATGCACATCACCCACATCAATCTTAACACGCCTGTATAATCTCAATCCAGCCTATGCATGCTAGATAGGCATAAGGAGGTATTTACCAGTTGATGCGGAAATATCCTGTGCTTCTGTTTACTTTAGGTCTTTTGTTGGGACTTGGGCTTTCGGTCGGAGCGCTTTACGGCGCAAGGGCATTTGTTCCGGACTTCTGGACCAGGGCAATAGACTTCTTCGCGATAGAGGCCACCAAAAGCGGGGCCGGTGGAGGTTCGCCTGCCAATATCGTCGACTCGAGTTTCGTAAAGGGCATCGTCCAGGATATTCTGACGTCCGATCAGACCAAGGCCATCGTTTCCGAAATGGTCAGAGATCAATCCAACGACACATTTCAAACTTTCTTTAGGGAAGCGTTGGAAAACCCGGACGTGCGCAAAGCCCTGAAGGATGCCCTGCACGATTTCCTGACTAGCGATGACGGAAAGGCTATCCTGACACAGATAATCCAAGATCTCTGGATAGGCCAATAGTGACGCGGTACGCCCTACGACCCCATATCACTGGCCGACTCAGGCATCTCCGCGAGAACTTCTTTGGCGTCAAGACGCCTCTCTACCGCCACGTCCGACAGGAGCCGGCCGTCCCTCAGCGAGATGATCCTTTCGGCGTGATTTGCGATGTCGGGATCGTGAGTCACTAGGATTACCGTGATTCCCCTGACGTGAAGATCCTGAAAGACGCACATGACCTCTTCGCCGGAGCGAGAATCCAGATTTCCCGTGGGCTCGTCCGCCAACATGATCTTGGGTTCGCCCGCCACGGCCCTAGCGATTGCCACTCGCTGTTGCTCGCCGCCTGACAGTTCGTTGGGCCTATGGTGCATCCGTTCCTCTAATCCGACCGACTGCAGGGCTTCGATGGAGCGGCGCCTACGTTCTTTGGTTGCCAACCCCCGATAAATAAGGGGCAGTTCGACGTTGGCCAACGCGTCTGTCCTTGACAAGAGGTTGAACGTTTGGAAGATGAAGCCGATGGACCGGTTCCGAATTTCGGCAAGCTCGTTGTCGGTCTTCTTGCTGACGTCGGCGTCATTCAATAAGTACTGCCCTGATGTGGGGCGGTCCAAACAGCCTAGTATGTTCATAAGAGTCGACTTTCCGGATCCTGAAGGCCCCATGATGGCCACAAACTGGCCTTGCGGAAACTCCAAATCGAGCCCCTTCAACGCGGGCACCTTCACTTTGCCCATAGAGTACTCTTTGGTTAGCCCGGAAACCTTAATCACTGGCTTTCACCCCTCGGCTGTTGCTCCCCCACAAACACCTTGGCGCTTCCTACCAGATGGTAGACGAAGGAACCGGCGTCTCTGTTCCTACAAGCGGCGCGCTTTGCCTAACGCGTGACTCCGGTGGTCAGTACGGCCACAGGCACGGTACTCATGTATGTGTTCTCTACCGTGACGACCCCTCCCTCCAGTTCGTACCGCAGCTTCACCGTGACGGCCGCCTGCACCTCAAAATCCCCGGACCTTTCCCAAAGCACGCGAAAGTGTGGTCCCGGATCATATCTTTCGTCAACTAGGGTGACGTTCTTCGGAAGGTCGGTCCAAAGGCATACCCTAAAGTCCGCAGTCTTGCCTGTCACCCACTTTACCGGACCGGTGAGAATAACGTCGACAGGAATGCGCCCCAAGCTTTCTGCCCGGAATGACTGCGTCAGGTCGCCGTCTCCGTAAACTCGCGCGGACGTACGTTTTTCCAAGAGTTTGACGCCGTTGTTGTCGTACGACGTCAGCGTTACCTCGTACTTTCCTCCCTCCCGATACGTGTGAGATACGTCGAGAAGCGGTTCTCCTTGCAAGACCCGGACCGTGCCATCACCAAAATCCGCGACCCACCAGCCGTGGTAAGTCTCGCAAGGCTGCTTGAGGGACGTGTGCTTCGAGCGATAGACCACCCGCACCACGGGGACGCCGTCCGCGTCGGTCGTCTCGTCGATCTGCTCGTAATCCGGCCCCGAGTCCGACTCGAAATCCTGTTCGGCCTCGGAGGTCGGGATCGCGGGGATCACAGGGGGCGGGGTCCCCGGCACAGAAGAGCGGTTATCCGGTGTCACATCGCCGGAAGAATTCGCGCGCCCCGGAACCGCGAGGCCCGGAGCGCCGCCTCGATTGGCGGTCATGATCGCGTCATCCGATGCCTTTAGACGGAGTTGGACCCTCGCAGTGACTTCCTTCTGAAAAGCCGACTGCACTTTCGAAGCTCCCAGCGGTGGGTTCAGCGGACCGCTTCGCGTTAGCCTGATCCCTAAGCGGTTCTGTCCCTCCAGACGAAATATGGCCGTTTTGCCGGTTACGAAGACCTGGGGGCTTGCGACGGCATAGCCGGATCCGGACGATTGGGATAATTCTGACCACACAAGGTATCTCCACCCAGCAGGCGGGTCGGACATATCCAACGTCACCGTCGCGGATTTACTCGGGAGTGAGGACGACCCTTCTTCTAGGTCGCAGTACACAGGGCGCCAAGAGGATACGGGCACTCGTGTGTCAGAAGGCACGGCGCTGCCCTGCCCGGCAACTTGGCCGTCACGCGCCAGTGTTAGCGCGATGAATTCGAGCGCCTTCTTGTCCTTCCTGAGACCTCCATGCGAAGTTGAAAGAACTCCTTCGAAGACCTTGACCACATCTCTTGGGCCTGCCGGGGCCACCGCGCAATCGACCTCGCAATACAGATCGTTAGGCCCGATCTGAGGCCACGCTACCCCCCATGGATTCGCAGTGCGTCCGACAACCGAGACGAATCTCACCGGTCGGGAGGCCGCTTTCTCGCCTGAACTCCGGTTGAGCGTGCCAAGCCGAACATTAGCTACGACCCTCTCGAATCTGTGATCCGCCGATCTTCCGAGGTTCACCAGAGTTTCTTCCCGGATCAGGGTAGCGAGAAGAGGGCTTGCGGGCTCCCCGGCAAAACCCACGGCCCTGACGAGGCTTTCGGCCAACCATTTCTGAAGCTCCGCCTTGATTGTCACAAGGGCCTTGCCCGCGTAATGCATCAGAAGTTTCCTGCCGTAATGGAGCGCCGCGTCTTCCAGGCTTGTCGGAATGTAGGCGTCGGCAGCGAGGGACTCCAGTAAGCCCTTTTGGGAACTGGTTTTCATCACGTATTGGTCTTTGGCCACTTCCATGGCGAGCAACTCGTAGTAGGCCGAGGAGAGCCCCGTACCTGACGAGTCGTAGGAGGGGCTGCCGGCGACCTCTGGCGGCTCGGCTCCTTTGCGAATAAGGTTCTCCCACAGCGCCGGCGCGTTCCTGTAAATCCACCCCTGAAAAGTCTCATCGGGATTGTTCATAGGCACGCATGGGATCGAGTAGAACTTCTCCGCCACGTATCTCGCGTAGAGAGGCTCGTAAACCCGTTGTGACCGTTCGGCCACCCAGGAGGTCTCATCGATCCAGGGGATAGGCTCCGGCACCTTCTTGCTGATGGAACCGGACCAACCGGTCCCGGCCGGGCCGGATTCGCCTCCGGTAGGAATCAACTGAAGGTACCGCTCTATCCGGGTAGACCGCTCGAGTATCGATTCGTGGATGGAGACGGTCAAAAAGGACTTCAGGATCTCGGCCACAAAAGTGCCTCTGTTGGGAGAAGCGACCATCACCAGATCGCGTATCCTGGAAGCGGCGACGTAGCCGGATTCGATGGCTAATCTCGCGGCAAGCCCCGTTATTCCGAAAGCGACGATGTCGATCTTCGGAGCACCGGTAAGAGCGAGGGCGTCTTCTACCTTCTGATCAACCCATTCATACCCCGCTTCAAGCGTGAAGAACGGTTGGGACGGGGCGTCAACGAAGATCGTCTTGCCCATCGCGTACCCTTCCTTTGAAAGACGAAGAAGCAACGGATGGTCAGTTAGGCTATCTCTGTAGCCGGGCTCTTCAAGAAGCAAGACGGGAACAGACGCTGCCGGAGCGCCCTTCGCGCAAAGCGCGGCACCTGGAATGACTACGAAAACAGACTGCCAAAGCACAGCCAGCAGGGCCGCTAGGGCCAATGTCCGAACGCCGCGACGTCCGATCAAGGGGTAGCCACCTCCCGTATGCGCGCTTTGGGCCAAAGGCCCATGTTCCATATCACGAAACGAGTGGCGGGCCAGCCGTTCGCGTACGCCTCGTTGAACTTTTCGACCCAATCGGACTCATCGGCCTGAACGATGCCTTCCGGAGTATCTATCAGAAGCTCAAACCACATGTCGCCGGGTTCCAGGACGATGTCGTGAACGCCGTATCTGATCCTCACGGTTCCCGTGGCGTCGACTCTTCTGACGACCACGTCCCCGCGCAAGACTCTCGCTTCGTTGTCGATATAGGGCGCGGAAGTGGGGTAATCCAAGCCGACCTTGAGGACGCCTTTCTTGTGATACTTCAGAGCATCTGAAAAAAGGTTGCCCTGTGAGAAGGACTGCCTGTGAACGAGAAGCGACACGCCGAGAAGGTTGGGCTTTGCCAATACCTCTACCGATTCTGTTTCCGCGTCGACATATGCCGAAGCGGCGTTTCCCAAATAAGTGGATGAGACGCTTGAAGCAGAATGTGAAGACTCTTCGATAGTGAGCACAACGCAACTGTCGCGGAAAATCCACACATGCCTTATTGCCACCGCCAGTACGGAGATGACGACAAAGGCGAGGAACCCCAATGCCAATCCAGACCAAGACTTCTTTCTGACATACAATGCCGCCAAAGACACATCCCCCTTGTCGGGCTTGATGGTGTCCGTTCCGGCGTCACCGAACGTATCTTCGCGGCGCAATATAAACGAGCCCGCCGCATGAAGCGGAAACGCCATCGCGGACGATGGTCACCGGGCTCTTCGCGATCAGATGATACCATGTGTTGGCATTGGTGCCAATAGTTAGGATTTCGCTGAGGAGTTCCCTGAAGAAGGCTCGTAAGCTGAAAAGGCCCTGCCTACCGCCACATATGTGTCCTTGTACGTATTGAACGAGCCGAGCGCGTCCTCGGCCACCCACATGACGTCCAGTGTTTCGCCGGGTTGAGCGGCCAAATGACCGCCGACGGCCTCCATTAGGAAATAATGGACTGTCTTTTCGGTCACCCCGGAGTCCCAGGGGAACCGGTACCGGACGGCGCCCAACGACGCGCGCGAAACCACATCAAGCCCTGTTTCTTCCCTGACCTCGCGAATTGCGGCCTCTTCGTAGGTCTCGCCGGGTTCGATGTGGCCTTTGGGGGGCGCTATCATCCCGTAGCGATCGGCGATGAGCAGCACCTCGCGCTTCTTCGTCGTTGGATTTGTGCGTACTACAATCCCGCCCGCGGAAGTATCGCTCCGCGCCGGACCGGAAAGAGTCACGGCGCGGGCAAAAGATCCAAGTTGACGGGATATGAAGCGCAGGGTTTTGGGGCCGGCAGATATTGCGGCGTCAACGCTCATGGGCCGCACGGTAGTATCAAATAGGGCGCCATACTGGGGAGGATGGTCCGCGATGATATCCTCGCTGAGCCCTCCCCCTATCACGATGGCGGGAACCCCGCATTCGTACGCGAGCGTCGCAACGGCAAACGGGACCTTGCCGGTGGCGGTCTGCGAATCCACATTTCCTTCGCCGGTGATGACGAGAGAAGCATCCTTCATGAGCGCGCGGAGCCCTATCGCGTCCATGGCAAACCCCGCGCCGTCCTGAAGCCTTGCCCCGAAGAAGGCCCACAGCGCGGCTCCCAGTCCGCCGCCGGCCCCCGCCATAGGAACATCTGACGGATCTTTGCGGCCCGCATCCCCCAGATCTCGTCCTAGGATCCGTGCGTAGTTTGACATGGCCGTATCGACGGCTACAACTTCATCCGGCCCCAAACCTTTTTGCGGTCCGAAAACGCGAGTCGCTCCGCCGGGGCCTACTAACACGCTCTTCACGTCGGAAATGCCGGTTACCTCGACGCCTTCAAAAAGGCGCGGGATATCCCCGTATCCAACAGAGCTGACCCGGGCAAGGCCAATAGTGCCCGCAGGGACGGACCTGCCCGAGGAATCGACTACCACGCCTCCGGCGCTTTGAACGGCCCCGATACCGCCGTCGTTCATGGCGGTGCCCCCTATGCCGACAACGATCCGACGCGCTCCGCGTCGGGCGGCAATGGCCATCAGTTCGCCCACGCCTCTGCTTTGGGCAACGCGGACGTCTCTTTCGCCTGAAAAGGGCAAAGCGAGGCCGGAACAAGAGGCGCTCTCGATGATGGCCGTGCCGCCATCGTCCACGAAGCCGAGCGGGGCCAGGACCGGTTGCCCATAGGGACCCGTAACCGTATGAGACTCTGTCCTTCCCGAGAGAGCGTTCACCAGGACCATAAGAGTGCCGTCGCCGCCATCCGCCATGGGAGCCAGGGTCACGTCCGCCTCCCGGTACCCCTCAGAGAACCCTTCAGCCACAAGGCGGGACGCGTTCGAGGCCGACATGCTTCCTTTGAACGCGTTCATCGCCACGACGACTTTCATCCCAACACTGTCCTCATCACCCTAAGCCAGTTCCCCCCCAAGATCCCCGATATGACTTTTCCAGAGAGCCCCTTTCGGAGTAGGGCATGAGTCAATTCAGGCAGATGAGACGCATCGGTAAGAGGCTCCGGTCCTACGCCAGGGAAGCCGTCGAAATCGGAGCCAAGCCCCACGTGTTCAGGCCCGGCCACCTCGACGGCATATGTTATGTGCTCGACCAGTCTTTCAAAGAGAGTCCCGGATGCGGGACCGAGGTATTCGGGGTTGAATGAGATCCCGATGAGGCCGGAAGATGCCTGCAACGCTTCCAACTGGCTGTTGGTCAGATTCCTGGGATGCTTGTACAGTCCGTGGCAGTTAGCGTGGCTTACCACAAACGGGCGCTTACTTACATCCACCAGATCGTAGAAGCCCGCTTCCGACAAATGAGCGGCGTCGACGATGATCCCCAGCCGTTCGCACTCCTGGACAACCTGCTTGCCGAAGTGCGTCAACCGGCCCCAGGAGATACCCTCGGCCACGCCGTCGGCGAGAAGGTTTCTCTCGTTCCATGTTAGGGCCAGCATTCTGAGACCGAGTTTGTGAAACATTCTGAGGGCTTCTATGCTCCCATCAAGGAATTCCCCTCCATCGAAGGCGAGCATAACCGCGACTTCGTTATTATCGACCGCAAGGTCGATGTCTTCGCTGCTAAGCGCGACGCGAAGACCGGGCAACCCCTGAAGCGACGAGAACGCGTCCACATACCGAAGGCCCGCCCGGACCCCTCTCACAGGATACAACCGGTCCGGGTTGAAAGCGCCCATGACCACGCACCGTACTCGACCTTCGTTTAGTTTGCGAAGGTCCAGATGCCCGCCCGCGGAATCCTGCCGAATGTCCTTGCCCGAATGCAGTATGTCGAAGAGCGTTCCGACGTGCCCGTCGATCACCACGCTTTCCTCGTGAACCTCATCGGCCCGCTCGAGGACGATCTGCTTGTCTTCTTCGGATTCTTCGTTCTTCTTGCCCAGTTTTAGAGCCGAACCAATATCCATCGTGAAACCCCCTCCGAACAGTCCGCTCCTATTGTTCTACCCTTTGCCTGACTTTACCTGCGAAGGGCCATCATCGCAAGAAAATGCTCTATCACCACGGGCTCTGTCCGCGGCATAAGATGCTGAAGCAACGGTAACTCGGGGGGATTGCAGTGCAGAACCTTGCCGCATTATTGATACAGATGGAAAAACTCGAATCTCTTGTGAACTCGCGGCTATCGGGGCTGCAAGACAGACTGGTTCACGGCGAGGGCGGAGATGGCCTCGCCAGAGCGACCGGCGATGTCTGGTTCAATCTCAGAAGCCTCCATATCGATAGGGGAATACTTGCGACCAAGACGCTGGATTTGACGATGCTCGAAAACGCCGCTGTTGAAGCGGTGAACAATGCGGTAAAAGAGGCGAGGAGAGTCCTGCGAATCGAGGTGGGAGGAATCATCAAAGGACAGATCCCTTCAGAGTTAGCAAACTTCTTCGGCCCTTTTGAGCCCGATACCTAGCCACCAGGGCAGGACTCGGCATATATCCGCGCCTCTGCCATAAAATCTACTAGTGCATTTGCCGCGTCATGTGAGGTCGACTCCGGTTTTCCACGCACTGGGGGAGTGGAAGTGATACTCAGAAAAAGAGCGCTCCTGTCCGCTTTAGCGCTGGTCTTGTTGCTTACGGGGGCCCTCGTGGGGAGTAGGACGAACCCGGTGAAGCCTGTCGTTGAGATGTATGACATGGTCATCGTCACCGGATCTCAAAAACCGGTGTTTTACGTGAAGACCGACCGGAAAGCGCTCGCTTTGACTTTCGACATATCTTGGGGGGAGAACTCCCCGGATAGAGTTCTCAAGGCCCTCCACGACCTAAACCTCAAGGCTACGTTCTTCTTGTCAGGGCCGTGGGCTAAGCACTACAAAGACATCGTCGGACGCATAGTGGCGGATGGGCATGAGATAGCGAGTCACGGGCAAGATCACGATAATCTGAGCCAGGTCAGCAAAGAAGGCATCGCGAAAAACATCAAATCGGCCCACGATATCCTCGTGAATTTGACCAACGTATCACCTAAATTCTTCAGGCCGCCCAACGGCGACTACGATGACACCGTTGTCCTGACGGCGCGAGAACTGGGTTATGAGACGGTAATATGGGCGGTGGACAGCAGGGATTGGATGAATCCGGGCGTGACAAGCATAGTTGAGCACGTCTCCAAGAACTGCTTCCCCGGCGCCATCATCCTCTTCCACGCCTCGGATTCGGCTCGGGAAACCTACGAAGCGCTACCGCTCGTCGTCGAGAACCTGAAGACTGCCGGCTATGAGTTGATGACCCTCGGGGAGCTTTTGGCCTTGGGAAAGCCCGCGAGAGACGACCCGCGAGGTCGCCCCATCTCAGAGATAATGGGCCAATAGCGCTAGTCTCGTCGCTCCGTCAGCACGACTCCCAAGAAACCCCGGCGGGCCCCGATGCCCGCCCGGGCGCCGAGCATTTCGTTGGACACCCCAAGCGTGGCGCCCCGCCTCAATGTCGCTTCCGAAAGAGGAAAAAGGAGCCCGGTAACCGAAACCCCGCTCACCTCGCGCGTGATGGGGAAAAGCGACACCCAATCGCCGGCCTTCCCGTAGATCTCTCTTTCCGCGCCGGAAAGCCCGAACGCGACGCTGCGGCGGGAAACCACCACAAGGTCCGCTCCGCGGTTCCGGCAGGACTCGATTAGGAAGAAATTCGCCAGGGAGTGTTCAAACCGCGTGCCCCCGAAGCCGCCTATGAGGACCAACTGCTTGTACCCAAGTTCTGACGCGATTCCGACAGCCGCCTCGGTATCGGTGTCATCTTTGTCCTTTTGGAGGCGGATTATCTTTGACCCGCCCTGTTTGCAGAACTCGTACGCGTCCGGGCCGCAGGAGTCGAAGTCCCCAACGAAGATAGATGGGACGGTGCCCAACGAGTGAAGGTACTCCGCTCCGGAGTCGGCAGCTATGACGGTGCCGGCGCCAAAGATCAACGACTGCGCGCCCGGAGTGCCATGCTCTACGTCCCAGCAATCCGCCCCGGCTTCCCCGCCGGACACGATCACCGCGTAACGGTCATCTAGAAGGTTGGTCCTCACAATCTATCCCCCGCCCTAAATGTGGGCCTTCTTGATAAGAGAGTAAAGCCCAAGCCTCATGACCGCCACAGAAATCAATAACTCGGGTATGAGATACCCCGCCTGATAGGCGGCAGAATAAAGGTATACGTTTCCTTTTGCGTACTGGGCAAAGAAGAGAACCCCCGAAAAGTAGTGTGACAGCGCTCGCCCGAAAACCCCCAGGGCGATGCCTTTGAATATGTCTTCTCCGAAAATGCCGGCAAGCCCCAAAGCCCCGAAGGCCAAAGGGTAGTCCAATATGACCTGGGCGGGATGGACGAAATAGGGCTCGATGACAAACTGCAGTATCCCGTAGGCGGTGCCCGCAAGGATCCCCGCCTTTGTGCCGCGCCTCGTCGCGAACAGCAGAATAGGGACCATGCTGCCGAGAGTGACAGAGCCTCCTTGCGGCGCCTCCCATATCTTGACGAAACTCAAAGCGAAGGCTATCGCGATCATAAGCGCGCCTTCAACCAAGACCATCAACTTCTTGTCTCGCATCGCGCGTTCCCTCCATTTCCGGGGGGCAACAAAAACCGCACGGGTAATCGTGCGGGCGAGTCTGACTCGGATTTCCCTACGTGGGCATTACCCCTACAGGTTCCAAGGGTCAGGCGCTCATTAGCCCTTTCTCAGCCGCTTGAAGCGGCTCCCCGTTAACCCCATCCTACACGTTTTCCACGAAAGTGTCACGATTACACTTTCAGGCTTTTCCACGCTCCGCTCTTGAACCTGATCCAGTAGAGCGTGGCCCGGAAGACCCAGTCCATGAACATTGCTATCCAGGCAGCCACGAGCCCCAGGCCAAAAACGTTCATCAGAAGGTAGGTAAGTCCTAGCCTGGCGCACCAAACCCCGAGGATCGTAACGTACATCCCCGCCCTTGTGTCGCCGGCGCCTCTCAGCGCGCCGGGGATGACGAACCCTAAAGCTTCGGGGATCTGCGTGAAAGCAACGATCCGGAGCAGCGGTATGCCCGCGGCTATGACGCCCTCGTCGGTGGTAAATATCCTTAGAAACATCCCGGGGAAAAGAAAGAACAAAAGCCCCATAGTGCCCATGGTCAGGACGCCCATCTTGATCGAAACGTGGGCGCTCTTTTCAGCGCCGTCCGAATCGCCCGCCCCCAAACGCTGGCCTACAAGCGTAGTGGACGCCGTGGCGAAACCCATTCCGGGCATATAGGAGAACGACTCGCATTGCAAGGAAAGGGTGTGTGCGGCGTACGATTCCGTGCCCAAACCTGAGACTTGCCGCGCGTAAGCGATTTGCCCCGATGAGGTGAGAACGCGCTCAAGCATGGCCGGGATGCCGATATTCAAGATCCTGCGAAACAACCCGAAATCAAAATGCCCTAACACTTCTCGCCAGTCCACTGTAAGCTTGCCTCCTGGTCGCGTGAGGACCATGAGGATGGCGATCCCCCCCAAGGCTCTCGAAAGCGAGGTCGACCAGCCGGCGCCCGACGCCCCCAGTTTGGGCGCCCCAAAGTTCCCGAAGATGAGCATATAGTTCGTGAGGATGTGAATGGCGTTTAGCCCCAAGTTAATGAACATTGGGGTCCGGGTATCACCCGCGCCTCTAAGAGCGCCCGTCGCTATGGTGAAGACGAAAAACAGAAGTATGCCGGGCATCATCGCCCGCACGTAACCGGCGCCGATCTGCTGAACCGGTCCGTCCGCTTTCATGAACCCTATGATCCATCCGGCGTTCAGGTAACCCGCGACGCTGATGACGATCCCGAACACAAGAGCGATGACAAGGGCCTGACCCGCGACTTTACCGGCTTCCTTCCTATTGCCCGCCCCGATGGCCCTGGCGGCCAGCGCCGTAGTTCCCGCGCTCAGCCCCATGAATAGGGCATTGACCAGGTTGAAAGGCTGCATGCTTAGCCCGACGGCGGTGGTCGCTTCTTTGCCAAGTCTGCCCACCATCGCGGTGTCCGCTACCCCGCTAACCATGGCAAGGGCCTGCTCCAAGACGACAGGCCACGCCAAAGCCCAGGTAGCTCGCAAAAGGTTCTGCGACTGCGGGTCCCGTCCGAACACAGCGCCCGCTATCCGTCCTAAAAGCGGCGCCCTATACGCCTTATCACGGGCAGCGCCCGGTTCCGGCGTGGTCACGCTCATCATCGCACCCCCGACAGTTCGGCGCCCACCCGCTTCAAAGAAGCAGGGTGGACTATAGAGGATTCTTTAAGAAGC
>CAZMEF010000002.1:32265-37811 GCA_964565305.1 uncultured Eubacteriales bacterium
ATTGCGCTCTGGTGACCTGCCCCGGCAGACTGCCCCGGATACTACTGTGAAGTTATCAAGGCCCTCTGTGGAGGGCCTTGAACCGTTGTCTACCCAATGCGCTTTCCCGAAATGTTACTGGCCAAGGTAGGCGTCAATTTTCCGCTTGTCGAAGCCCACCACGATCTTCCCGTCGATGTTCAGCACCGGGACTCCCATTTGCCCCGACAGTTTGGTCATCTCTTGCGCGGCCGAGATATCGCGCGATACGTCCTTCTCCGTGTACGACACTCCAATTTCCTTTAGGTACGCCTTTGCCCTATCGCACCAGGGACAAGTCGGGGTCGAGTACACTGTTACGGTGTGGTCTGCCATGCCGAATGTAACCTCCTCATTACGAAATCATACGCCTCGCTCGGTAGGATCATCTCTCCAAGCACGGGGAGTTTCAATCCCCCAAAACACAAGCTTCACCGCTTTCCGCTCAATTTACACACGTGGGCACACCCAGGGCTGTCGCTGCTCAGTCCTCCCTCCGGCAACCGCTCGCCGCCCGAGCATACTAGGCAGGCAGAGCTCAATGGCTAAGCGAGGTGATTCGGAGTGTACAGATGCACCCTTAGCGCGCGAGGCCAGATAGTGATTCCGGCCGAGATGCGGAAGAAGATGTCGTTGGTAGCGGGGGCATCGTTTCGACTATACGATCAGGGTGGAAAGATAGTGTTAGTGCGAGAAGTGGAAGACCCCGCCGACCACGGGTTAGGCCTTCTGAAACGTGACATCCCTACCGGAGGGGAGAATTCAGACCGTGTTTAGCGCTCTTGCTGCAGATGAGATCATCGTGGCGGATTCTTCTTCGCTCCTTGCCTATCTTCGGGGTGAACCCGGCGGAGAACTTGTTCAAAAGGTCTTCCGGCACGCGTTGGAATGCGGGTACAAAGTTCAGACGACGGCTCTCACACTCCTCGAAGTCTACAACGCAGTTGCGTCGGAGAAAAGATCGCTGATGGATGACGTGATTTCCTTGGTCGGGCAGCTCCCGCTAAGGATATTGCCCTTAACGGAGGAATGTGCGGCCGGCGCGGCCCGGAAGGCGGCGGCGACCGGGGGCGTCACCCCGGAGCAGTGTTGTGCGCTTGAACTGGCTACCGATCAGAACGCTACACTTCTCACCGCCGATGGCTCTTTGGCTGAACGATTCGCTAAGAGCCTTCTGGTTTCGAGTCGTTATCCGTGAGTTTTCATGGGTATCATGTGGGTGCTTTTTACTGAATACTTATTTTCCAAAGTGCTTCCTCTTTAAGCTCGACAGAAAGGAGGTGACCATGACAGGATAAGTGAGATTTACCCGTGCATTCATGGTGTAATACCATGTTGCACGGCTCCTGGTTTATCCTCGGTGCGGGGCTTCCTGCTTCTCCTTTTTCTGCCTTAGGTCTGGGTTGAAATGCCATCTACGTTGTGGCAAAATTACGCTGGGTCCGGGATGCCCGTGCGTAGATAATGGTTGGCGTGATTGTGGTGGAGAAACGGCGCGGGGCGCGCCGAATTTATATTTTGCACGAGAGGGAAATCTAATGAAAATAGTCATAATTACCAAAAATAAGAGAGATTTTTTAGATCTATTACTCTTAGCTGATCAAGAGTATATGATTGATAAATATTTAGACAGAGGAACTTTATTTGCTTTGTATGATGATGATTTGAAGAGCATTTGTGTTGTTACAGACGAAGGTAATGGCAATTATGAAATTCAGAATTTGGCTACATATGAACAATTCCAAAATAAAGGCTATGGCACTCGTTTAGTTAAGTATGTATTTGATTATTATAAAGATAAGGCTTTGGTTATGTATGTCGGTACAGGAGATGGTCCCTTGGCCATTCCATTTTACGAACGTTGTGGCTTTTCTTTCTCTCATCGAATAGAAAACTACATGCTTGAACAATATGATAAACCGATATTTGAAGCTGGAATCCAGTTAAAAGACAAGGTTTATTTAAAAAGAAATCTGCGTAGCGAATAAGCAAACTGCAATATGCCGCCCGATAGCCCCTACAGCTACCGGGCGGCATTATCTAGGTCGAGGGCAGCTCACGGTTCAAAGTAAAAAACAAATCCGAACGCCTCTCCAATCAGGATAGGGTTCGGATTTGCTTGTTGTGGTGGAGGGGGCGGGATTCGAACCCGCGTGCGATTGCTCGCAAACTGATTTCGAGCCCGGGGGCTCCGGCCTCGCGTAGCGAAGATCCTGCGCAATGGCGGTTGGGAAGGGATCCGGCAAACCGCGGCGAACGGATCCCCGGAGGAGTCCTAGCCGTGGGACGTTTTCCCTGATAGGAGACAGGAGGATTCATCACAAGATGAGCGTCGAGTTCGAGTTGGTGAGGATAGAAAAGCCGGAAGAGGCGAACGTGATCCTCGGGCAAAGCCATTTCATCAAATCGATTGAGGATCTGTACGAGGCGATGGTGAATGCGGGAGGTTCGATCCGTTTCGGGATCGCGTTCCTGGAGGCGAGCGGAGCGTGCCTGGTACGGTCCGCAGGGAACGACGACGTGCTGACCCGCGTGGCGGCCGATAACGCGATGAGATTGGGGACCGGCCACGCCTTCGTCATCGTTATGGAAAAGGGCTTCCCTATCAACGTGCTTAACAGCGTCAAGATGGTGCCCGAAGTCTGCGGTATCTACTGTGCCACCGCCAACCCTGTGGAAGTCCTGGTAGCGAAGACGTCACAAGGACGCGGCATAATGGGCGTCGTAGATGGCAGCCCGCCGGTCGGTGTGGAGGGACCCCCTGACGTGGAATGGAGACACTCCTTCTTGCGGAAAATCGGTTACAAGAAGTGACCGCCGCTCGTGACCGCCGGTAGTGCCTGCCTGGCGGTCACGAGACTCGGAAGACACCAAAGGCCTAGTAGGAGAAAAACCCGCGGCCAGTTTTGCGCCCAAGATGACCTTCCTGGATCATTTGGGCAAGCAGAGGACACGGGGCATATTTCGCGGATCCGACCGCTGAGATACCGGGTTCGACCCCGGCCTGCTTAAGGTTCGATTCGAGCGTCCGCATGATGGCGTAAAGAACATCGATGCCCACGAGGTCTGCGAGCGCGAGCGGCCCTATCGGATGATTCGCGCCGAGCTTCATAGCCGTATCTATGTCCTCCGGCGTGGCCACCCCTTCCATAGCCAAATAGGCCGCCTCGTTCATGAGAGGGCACAACAACCTGTTCACGACGAAGCCCGGAGACTCGGCGACGAGCACAGGGGTCTTGCCCATGGCCCGGGCCAGCGAAGAAGCCCTTTCCACGGTTTCGGGC
The DNA here is from genome assembly GCA_964565305.1 of uncultured Eubacteriales bacterium. GTDB lineage: Bacteria > Bacillota > Sulfobacillia > Fermentithermobacillales > Fermentithermobacillaceae > DULO01. The sequence continues at coordinate 35,568 of CAZMEF010000002.1, forward strand.
GATGTCGAAGCCCCTGGTACAACCTCAACCAGCTTCATCACAGGCACGGGGTTGAAGAAATGAACCCCGAGAAACCGTTCCGGGCCCGACACGGCGGAAGCCATGGCGGTCACAGATAACGACGAGGTGTTTGACCCTATGAGGACTTCCGGAGAAACCGACTCCGAAATGTGCCGCAAGACTTCTTTCTTCACCGCCAGATCCTCGTAGACGGCTTCGATGATTATTCCGGCGGAATCAAGCGCTACATAGTCGCCTGCTACATGAAGGTTTTGAAGCATATCCCTGGCCCGGTCCTCCGTCAAGCGTCCCTTCTCGACGCCCCGGTCCACGCTTCTCTTTATTGCGGATGCCCCTTTCGCCGCAAGGTCGATAGAGGCGTCCAGCAGAAGCACGCGGAACCCTGCCAAAAGCGCGGCTTCCGCGATGCCCCGGCCCATCGTCCCGGCCCCGGCGATCCCTATTTCCACGTTCTTCATGTCCTTCATGTCCTTGTCGCGGTACTTATCCGAGCACACGGCTTCGCCACTTCCCATGCGTGCCACTCCTCCCCGTCTTCGCGTCATGCAGGAGCTAGAATGCAGCCGCTCCACTATGCCGCTATCACCTTGAGTATATGGTCTGATCCAAGCGTTGGCAATTTAGCTACGCTGTCGATCGGAGGGCTCGCGCGAACTTGACCAACGCTCCGGCGATCCCCGCCACAGGGACCGCTAGCAAAAGCCCCCAAAACCCGAACAGGTCGGCGCCCGCCAAAAGGGCAAACAGGATCCAGAGCGGGTGGAGCCCGACCCTAGGCCCTGTGATCCGCGGAACGATCAGATTGGCGTCGATCCATTGAATCAAGACCACGGCGCCCAGACTCCAGGCCATGGTCTGGGGCGATTTCGCCAACGCCGCCAGGAGAAACGGGACCGCGCCGATAATCGGCCCGGCAAACGGAATAAATTCTCCGAGACCTGCTAAGAAGCCCAGAACGGCCCCGTACCCCAACCCCAGAATGGCCGAGGCCGCCCAAGCCATCAGAAATACCGAAAACGCGACTATGGACTGCCCTCGGACAAAACCCGAGACGACTCCGTCAACATCGCGAAGCAGGTCCATGTAAGGCAGCGGGTATCTGGCGGCGAACAAAAGCCCGCGCTGCCTCCACAGGTTCATGTCCAACAGGATGTAGTAAGCGATTACGGGGGCGATCACTATGTACGAGAGGAAAGTCGCCGAGGACGTGAAGTAGGTAAAAAGGTTGTCTCCTGCGTCAACAAGCACCTTTTCCGAGCGTTGGAGGAACCCCACAAGCGCGCGAGTGAGTCCGGGGGGAAGATCGTAATCCGTCGTCGCGCTGTGTATCATGGCTGCGTACCGCTGAAACGTGGAGATAAGAGACGGGATTTCGCCCGCCAGTTTGCGCACATCTCTCGTCAGTCTTGGGACGAGGCTTGTGACCGCGGCTATCAAGATGACGAGCACGATGAGGTAAACGGCCAGAATGCTCCTATTTCGAGGGAGCCCTCTGCTTTGGAAAACAGCCACAAAGGGCTCCAGCACGAAACTGAGAAAACCCGCTATGACAAATGGCGGCAAGACCGCTCTTATCTTGTAGAGAAGATACGCCAAAGCGAGGCAGGCCGATACTTTGGCGACAAGGCCCAGTAGACGCTCTTTCCTCAGCCAGAGAACCTTCCCGTTATGTGCTCTACCGCCTCATGTGCGCCGTCGACGACTCTCCTTGCGGCCCTCTCCATAAATGCCTTGGATTGATCCATGGGGTCCGGACGGCGCTTCACCATTGCTATCAGTCCGATAGCGACTCCCGCTATCGTCCCCATGGCAAGATAGTCCCAAAAGGTGCGTTCGCGATCCATCACGATTATCGCCTCCCTGATAGGTGCGTGGAGTTCTGAGGATCCTCCGTGGAAGGAGGCGATGTCGATTCCGACATCGATTCCAAGGAATCCAGCAGAGCGCTGCCGTCTTCTTCCAACCTGTACATGCGGAATCCGTCGCGGGTGGGCACAAACTCGACGGCACAATCCCAGCAGTAGTATTGGTTTTGGCCTATGCGGCCGGTGGCTCTGCTTTTACATTTCGGGCATAGCAAGAGGAAAACGCCTCCCGTCCGGCATTTTGCCCGGATCGGGGTTCGGCGATACGCATAGGCTAACTCTGTTCCGAAGGGTCGTAGTACTTACGACCTTCCAGTTCAGTGGGCAGGTACTGCTGCTTGACGTAGTGTCCGGGATA
>CAZMEF010000003.1:0-13164 GCA_964565305.1 uncultured Eubacteriales bacterium
TCGCCGCATTCGATTGCAGGTCGGAAACGATCAGCCCCCTTGAAGCCGGGATTTTTTCCAACCCTTATCTTGTGATGGCGACCTTGTCGTCGTTTCTTATGCTGGTGGCCACAATCCATGTCCCGCACCTTGCCAGGCTTTTCGGCACCGTGCCCCTTTCGTTCGCCCAATGGGCCACAGTCTTCATGGCATCTTTGCTCCCGGACGCTTTCGGCGCCGCTTTCGCGAGCAGGAAGTTAAAGGGCGGCGACCTCTAGGCGAACTCGCCTTCCATCCCGGCTTCTCTCACCCTTTTGGCGGCCTCATCCGGGTCTTCGGTGTATAGCCCCATCTCCTTCATGCGGTCGAAGCACACCGACCCTGCGAAGGTGTGCGAGGCGTTCAGCCCGTATCCTCCTTCCACCAGCGGTAACCCCCCGGTCGTCACGGCGGAAAACAGGATGTAATCTCCGGTGGCGAGCGTCCTGGGGATAGCAAGAAGAGGTTCTCCGAGAGCCTGCAGAGCCGCGTTACGACCTGCGAGGGCGCCTGTCACGATCGCTTCCGTATGCCCGACGCAGACGCCTACACGCTCGCCTCCGACGAATAGATTGGCCGCGCCGCAGACCTTTAAGTTCTCGTCTCTAGGTGAAACGGCGGTCAGCCGTATCGAGTTTCCCCGGTCGCCCGCAAGCGGATCGGCGTAACGGGCGTTTTCGAAACCTTCAATGGACCTAAGTTCTGAGAGAGGGAAGAAGGGGGACATGAGCTTGGCGTGGCCGGTGTCGAGCAAGATGATGTTGTCGGCGTATTCCGGCAGGGCGTACTGCTGGCAGACCTTGGTTTCAAGTTTTGAGGCGTTTCGCAAACTTGGGGGCAAAGGCACTACGACGGCCCCGTCCCTCTCCAAGTCCCTCACGATTTGTCCGGCCAGCGATTCCTTGTGAAGCTTGCAGGAGCCCGACATCGCCCCGTAGGACCGTTTGCGGCGAGTGCTCATGTATTCCGGCAAGCCCAATAGCGAAGTCATGCTAACTCTCGGCCCGTACGAGGGGCAACGTTGAATGCAGCAAGCGCAGCCGTTTCCGAACTTCTGGCACTGCCCCGGCGGCCCGGAGGAGCCGGTTGCGTCAACGAAGGTTTCAGCAGAGAAGGTCTCGCCGCCATCCGACTCCAAGGAGACGATCCTTCTTTCTTGTGCCGTCATCTTCACGATTCTGCACCCTGTGTAAATCGTAATTCCCATCTCTGACAAAAGGGACCGCACAAGCGGCTCCATGATCATGACGTCGTAAAGACTTGCGTGCGCGTGTCCCGGAAACGCGATCCACCTGTGCCTGGACGCGCTTTCCGCGAGGTGGAATAGGTCGCCGAATCCCATAGAGATGGCTTCGAACGTTGCGACGAGCCTGCCGTTGTTCCTCATTATGCCTCCGACAAGGCCGGCGCCAAGCAGCATGTCGGTCCTTTCGCAGACAGATACGTCGGCGCCCGCTTTCCTTGCGGCGATTGCGGCCGACACCCCGGACCAGCCTCCGCCCACTACCAGAACTTGATGATGTTTGCGCAAGTGTTAACCCTCCTTGGAAAGCATGGCGTCGGGTAGAGAGGCCTTGCAGCCCCGAAAGCCTTTAACAAGGCAAGAGCCGCATATCCCGTCGCCGCAGGTCATCGAGAGGTTTGAAGAATAAGCGAAGGCGGGCTCCCGTTCTAGAGACCTAGACAATGCCAAAAGTTCACGATGTTGGGCGTCAGAGCCGAGGCTAAGGAGAAGGTCGTAATCGCCGGATGACAACTCTTTGCCTATCTCGGGAATGTTGTGGTCCGGACGGCGCTCCAGAGTTTGCGTTTTGGCTCCGGAGGCACGGAGTACGGGTTCGACGAAGACGGCGCCGAGCGTGCCGGGGCCAAGAAGCGCTTTCATACTCCCGCCTCTGGAAAAGACGTAAGCGGCCGTTTGAGGCAGTGCGGCTTGACTCACGCCCTTAGCCACGACGAGGGTGTTTCCGCCCGCGTTGCGCCTTAGGACATCTGTTCCTTGGATGCCCGACCAAAACGGTCCCGCGACGGTCAGGCCGGCTCCCGGAACGCACACGAGAGACAAAGTGGCCGTCTTCGGGCCACGAGTTTCGACGGCGAGCCTTAGCCGGGAGTCTTTGGCATCCATCACCGAAAGCGGAACATTCCATCGTTCCGGCCGGCCCTCCGGGCGCAGCATGACGAACGTTCCGGGAAATATCGCCCAGGCCGCCAGTTCACGCTCGACGGCCACGTCAAGAAAAAAGGCCTCGCCCGACGCGGCGAGACTTTCGCGCTTTTCCACGGTCGCTCGCCCCTGGGTCCTTCCTGGCATTTCGCGAGAACCGTCAAACAAGTACTTCTGATACACGCAAGAACCGCTCCAGCCGCAGTCGCAAACGGGCTCCCCCCTAAGAATGGAGCACGCCACGCAGCGTCCCAAAGTGGCCAGCGGACACGGGCAATAGCGGGAGCCCGCGTCAAAACACACCGCGGACCGGCCACGCAAAGTACCAATAGGTGTCAACAGCCTCCCCCTCTCAATAGAAGGTATGAAATAGCGCCGCGCGGGGTCCGCATATGGAATCCAAAGGACGGGCAGAAAGATAACATGAGCCATCAACCGGACGATTTTTGGGCGCCTCTTGGGCCGGCTGTGAAGCCTTCGATGCAGGAGTGGCTGGAAACTGACGGTTTGGGCGGGTTCGCCTCGCAGACCACTTCCGGCATCAACACAAGGCGGTATCACGGCCTTCTGTTCATGTCCGCGAAAGACCCCGGGGACAGGTACTTGGCCCTTACGAAACTGGAAGACTCGTGCCAGGATGGCGACGGCCGCTACGACCTGTCGTCGAACTTCTACCCCGGCGCGAGGCACCCCGGCGGAGCGGACAACCTTTTGTCATTCGAGCGGTACCCGTTCCCCAGGTTCGTCTATAAGGTTGGGCACCGCACCCTAGCCAAGGAGATATTCATGGTCGGCGGGGAAAAGGGCGTCTATTGCGTCTACAGTCTTCTTCAGTCCGGCGGGTCGCCCATGACCCTGAGGATACGTCCTTTGTGCGGTTTTCGCCCCTACCACCACATCAATAGGGATACGACGTGGAATCCTTCCGTGTCAGCGCTGTCCGCACGCGGCGAGTGCGACGGAGCCGTCGCTATAGGGCCACATCCTGCTTGCGGCATGCTCCATATCGCTTGCTACCCGTCGGAATTTCAAGAGGGTTCGGTCTGGTACAGGGACATGCTCTATCCCAATGAGGCCGAACGGGGCCTCGAGTATCTTGAGAACCATTTTTCTCCCGGCGAATTCGAAGCGCCGGTGGCCTACGGCGTGGATGTGGTCGTCTGGGCGGGACCGTCCGGCGACAAAGCGCCTTCGGGTGAAAACCTCAGAAAAACCGCTCATCTGGCACGTTCTCGCGAAGAAAGAAGGCGGCGGTCCATATCCGCCGGCATGACTCCCCTCGGCGCGAAGCTGGCCCTCGCGTCCGACCAGTTCATCGTCTCGCCTGAAGCGGGAAAGTCCATCATTGCCGGATACCACTGGTTCGGGGAGTGGGGGCGGGATACTTTCATCGCGCTGCCCGGGCTTGTTCTCGAACAGGGAAGGTTTGAGGACGCAAAGGAGATATTCCTGCGCTTTGCCGCGGCAATGGAGGGAGGGCTTATCCCAAATCGCTTCGAAGAGGGAGAAGGCGCCTCCTACAACACGGTGGACGGGCCCCTTTGGATGATAAGGGCCCTCCTGGAGTATGAGAAAACGTCAGGCGATCGGGGATTTGTTCGACACATGTTGCCCCGCATTAGAGAGGTTGTGGATTCCTTTCTCAGGGGCACCCGGTTCTCCATCGGCGCCACGCCGTCCGGCCTGCTTCTGTCGGGCGATAGCGGAACCCAGCTGACCTGGATGGACGCCAAGGTGGGATGCGAGCCCGTCACGCCCCGCGACGGCTTCGCCGTTGAGATCAACGCTCTCTGGATAGCGGCGCTATCCGCCCTTGCTTCGTGGGAAGAAAGGTTGGGATCCCATCCTCACAGCGGTTATCAAAATGTCGCCGCGTCTGCCCTTGCCGAGTTTCGCAGGTTGTTCCTCTGGCAAGGCGTAGGTCTTTACGACAGAGTCGGCGAGGAAGGGCCGGTCCCGGAGATTAGACCTAACCAGATCATCGCGGCAAACCTTCTTGCCGGCGAACTCGGTCGGGAGGCTCTTGTCGACGTCTATCGAACCGCGACCTCATCGCTTCTTACGCCGAGAGGGCTTCGAACGCTCGCCCCCGGGTCGCCCGGGTACGCAGGGCATTATGGCGGCGGACCCTCGGAAAGAGACCGGGCATATCACCAGGGGACGGCGTGGCCGTTCTTGTCGTGGCAATACTGCGAACTGGCGTCAAACCTTTACCGGGAGCCGGGCGGCAAAGTCTCACCTTTGCTGATGGAAGCGGTGAAGCGCGCTTCGACGGGCATCCTTAATCTCGATGAAAACCTTTGCGTCGGCTCTGTGTTTGAGGTGGCCTCGGGCGACGCGCCTCACCAGATGGGCGGCGCGATCGCCCAGGCTTGGAGCGTTGCCGCCGCCATCAAGATGGCCCGGCTGCTTGAAAAGGAGGGGGAAGGGACTTGTTAAGAGTTCTGATGTTGGCGTGGGAGTATCCTCCCGATCATGTCGGCGGGCTTGGAAGACACGTGATGCACCTCGCCAGGGCCCTGACGGCCCTCGGGGCGAACGTTACGGTGCTGACGAGGACGGGGCCGGGAAAACCGGACGTGTGGAATGACATGGGGGTCAGGGTGGTGTCCGCCGTGCCCTATCCATTGACCCCGCCGGATTTTGTGACTTGGGCGGCGGAGTTCAACGCCAGCCTCTTGGAAGAAGCGGTGAAGTGCTTCCGCCCGGACGAGTTCGACATCATCCACGCTCACGACTGGATAGTGGCTTACGCCGCCCGGGCCTTGAAACACGCCTGGGGCCTTCCGCTGATCGCCACGATACACGCTACCGAATCGGGCAGACAGCGCGGCCTCCATACCCCCATGCAACAGCACATCTCTCAGATAGAATGGTGGCTGTCCTACGAAGCCTGGAGAGTGGTGGGGTGTAGCCGCTACATGAAAGACGAGATTTGCGGCACTTTCAGCGTGCCCGACGACAAGGTGAGGGTCATCCCCAACGGCATTTCGGATACGTGGTTCCAGGTGGAGCGGAATCCGTCTCCGGATCCCCTAATCATCTACGTGGGCCGGTTAGTTCCGGAAAAAGGGCCTCACGTCCTAGTCGACGCCATGTCGGACATCGTCATGGAACACCCGAGGGCGCGTCTCGCCATAGCCGGGGGAGGACCGATGGAGTCCGACTTGAGGCGTAGAATCTGGGAATCGGGGCTGCGGCGGGTGGTGGACCTTCTGGGGCACGTTGACGACCTGGGGTTGAGGGATTTGTACTCGCAAGCGTGGGTCGCCTGTTTTCCGAGCTCTTACGAGCCTTTTGGGATCGTCGCCCTTGAGGCCATGGCGACCGGGGCGCCGTGCGTTGTGGGAGACTCGGGGGGACTTTCGGAGATAGTAGAACACATGTCAACGGGACTGAAGGTGACCCCGGAGAATCCGAAGGCGCTGTCCTTTGAGATAAGCCGCCTTCTCCGGGAGCCACGGCTCGGCGAACGCCTTTCGCGTAATGCCAAGGAGGTCGCCAAGAATAAGTATTCGTGGAACGACGTGGCCACGAAGACCCTCTCAGTGTACGACGAGGTGGCCGGCGCCGTCAGGTCCAAGATAGCCCTGCCGGGACTGGCCGCTCTGTCGGGAAATGGGCAAGGTTCAGAAGCCGAATAGGCAGGAGAAGGCTTTTTCTTCTTGCCGCGGGTGCTTTTGGATGGTACCCTTTGAGACTGGTTGGCCGTTTATGTCAGTCCGGAGGGATGCCCTTTGATCAGAACCGAAGGTCTCACCAAGAAGTACGGAAACCTTAGCGCCGTAGATAGGCTCGATCTCCATGTGGAAGCCGGCGAAGTCTTCGGCTTCTTGGGTCCGAATGGGGCCGGCAAGACCACGACCATCAAAATGTTGACCGGGTTGTTGGTACCAACCTCCGGAAAAGCGTGGGTCTCCGGCATGGATGTGCAAGCAGACCCCGTGAAGGTAAAAGCCGTTCTCGGTTTTGTGCCGGACACGCCGGACGTCTATGAAAGACTGACGGCCAGAGAGCTGCTGCAATTTGTCGCCGACCTGAGGGGAATGGCGCCGGACAGGGCGCGCAGGCGCATGGAACAGCTTCTCGAAATGTTCGAACTATCGGACAGGCAAGATGACCTTTTGGGGGGCTTTTCCCACGGAATGAAACAAAAAGTTGGCCTCGCGGCAGCACTTCTTGGCGAGCCCCGTGTGTTGTTTTTGGACGAGCCCACAGTCGGTCTCGATCCCAAAAGTGCCAGACTGGTTAAAGACGTTTTGCGCTCGATGGCAGATGGCGGAGGAACTGTATTCGTTTCGACGCACATCCTCGAGATCGCGGAGAGAATGTGCGACAGGGTAGGGATCATCCAGCGCGGCGTGCTTTTGGCGGAAGGAACCGTAAAGGAACTCCGAAAACGTGTTGTTCCGGGCCCCGGCGGTGAGGAGGCTTCCCTGGAAGATCTGTTCCTAAAGCTTACAGGCGGCGAAGAGTACCGGGAAATTGTCAAACATTTGGAGGACCAAAACGGTTCATCGCAAGAGAGGCGGCCGTAATGTCCCACTTTTTCACGATCGTTAAGCGGGACCTAAAGTCCATGTTCGCTTCCGCGGGCAAGACGGATAAGAAGAAAACCCTCAAGATTCTTGTCAGTTGGACAGCGTATCTCGTATTTGCCGGCTTGGTAGCGTGGGGCGCCCATTGGGTCTTCAACTATCTGAACACATCTTTTGGGCAGTTGGCCGGCCTCGTCGACTCGATCACTTTGAATATCCTTAACGGGTTTGGGTTCTTCGCCATCTTCATGGTACTTGTGACGGGCCTTCAGCTAACGTACAAGACCGTTTACGAGTCTGACGACATAGGCTTCCTGCTCGTTCAACCGGTTCCCGCCGCGTCCGTTTTCGGGGCTAAGTTCGTCACCTCGTACGTATCTATGCTTGCTCTCGGGGCCGCTTTTGGTATCCCTCCGTGGATCGGATGGGGCATCGCCAATGAGGCGCCCGTTTCCTTCTATCTCTTTGCCGTGCTCGGGTTCTTGCTCCTTCTCTTGCTTATGCACGCCGTTGTGACGCTTTTGCTTCTTGTCGCCATGCGACACATTCCGGGACGAAAGATGAAGCAGTTGTTCATCGTAGCTTCTTCGGTAATTGGAGTCGTTTTCGTCATCGTCACCCAGATGTTCAGCGCCAGCGCGTCCGCGACAACCGATCCCGCCCAGCTGTTCCAGAAGATAGGGGCGAGTCAGTTGAACAAGACGTGGTATCTGCCGAGCACCTGGCTTGTGAACGCGGTGTTGGGGACGACCTCGCGTTTTGGAGTGAAAAGCGCGCCGTACGCCGCGGCCCTTTTGTTTTCTGGCGTGTTTGTTTCCTATCTCGCCTTGCGGGCCTCAGGCAGATGGTATTTGGGCGGTTGGGCAGGCCGGTCCGAAGAAATGGATACCGGGAAACGGCGCGCCCACAGGACCAGAAGTCGCGAGGCGGGACCTCTCTCCGAACTACGCGGTACCTACTGGAGCGTCCTTCGCAAGGACGTCCGGCTTCTCTTTAGAGACCCCATAATCTGGTATTCGCTCTTGGTGTCCGCCATATCGTTGGGGTTCTTCATTTTCCGGACCGCGAAGGGAACGCTGTCGACACAGGGAGAGCAACAGGGCGCCTGGATGGACCCCATGCTAGCGATGATGGCTACAATGATGGGCGCGGTCAGCAGCGCGCAAACAGGCGGAATTTCCATCAGCCGTGAAGGCCAAAGTTTTTGGATTCTGCGGGGAAACCCCACTGTGGCCGGGTCGCTCTTGTGGGAGAAACTTACGTTCGCCGCGCTTCCCCAGGTGATCGTGGCTACCGCTGCCATGCTCGCCTCTCACTTTTCAGGAGTCTTGCAGAGCCCTCTTTGGGTCATGCTCCTTCTTTGCTACGGAACCGTAGCTAGTGCGGCTTCGCTGCAGATCCTACTTGACGTGACTCGTCCCGACTTCACCATGAAGGTCGAGTTCGGCTCCGCCAAAAGCGGCAAAGGCACGGGGAAGTTGATGTTTTCCCTGTTCGCGACGATGGGGCTGAGTTTTCTTTGGCTGTTCATCTGGCAATTGCCCGTTTCCTTTGGTAAAGAAGGCTTGTTCTTGGGGATCGACGCGACTCTCGCGAGGAACGTCCTTTACGGCATTACCGTGCTGAGCGGAATTGTGATGCTTGCGATAGCGGGTAGGCTTGGGACGAAACGGATGAAGGCGCTTCTATCCGACTCGTAAGTCAAACAAGCGCAGTTGGCGCCACTTGAGAATGCCAAAGTGAAGGGAAAGTAGAAGAGATGACCGCGTTGCAGGCAGCTGTAGAAGGGCTTATTCAGGGGCTGACTGAGTTTCTTCCCGTATCGAGCTCGGGGCATCTTCTGTTGGGATCGCGTTTTCTAGGTCTGCCGGTTCCGGGCCTCTCGTTTAGCATAATGCTCCACTTCGGCACCGCTCTTGCCGTGATAGTAATGTTGAGACAGGAGATCCTCTGGGTTCTTCGCGGTCTACTGTTTCCGACGTCCCGCTCCGAGCGGATATCCGCCCTCAAGCTAACGAGCTTTGTCGCGATAGCGTCGGTTCCCGCCGGGCTGGTCGGCATATTCGCATCAGATCTCATCGAAAGATCATTTTCATCAGGGGGAGTGGCGGCGCTCGGACTCATAGTGACGGGGTTCATCCTCAGGTTATCCAAGAGCCGCGCCTCCGGGGGAACCGAAGAGGCGCCCGATGCCGAGTCCGGGGAGCCCGCGAAAAGATACCCCAGTTACCGGGCAAGAAGGCGCCCGCCGTCTCGTTCAGGATCGATGCCTTCTGTTACCCTGGAGAGGGCCGTTTTGGTCGGGCTTGCGCAGGCGTTCGCTATCATTCCCGGTGTGTCCAGGTCCGGAACGACGATCACGGCCGGCCTGCGAACAGGCATTAGAAGGGAAGATGCTTCGCGGTTTTCCTTTCTCTTGTCGCTGCCGGCGACGTTGGGCGCTCTACTTTTGGACCTGCGCGCTCGAGGGCAAGGCGGCCCGGCGCTTCTAACTCCCAGTTCCATTGTGGGGACTCTCGTTTCATTCGTTGCGGGCATGTTCGCCCTTATGACGGTTGTGAAGGCGGTTCAGAAGGGGGAACTCTCATCTTTTTCGTGGTATTGCTGGATAGCCGGGACGGTTTCGCTCGTCTGGTTAGGGTTTTTCTAGAGCCTCTATAGCACCCCCCGCGCCGCCGTTCATATCATGCTTCGGGGGATCTTCAGTGTACAGACCGCTTTTCTGGTCATATGCCCCGGAACTCGGGCAAATCGTGATCGACATTCCCACGCGCACGCTCTCTTTCTATTACGCGGGGCGTCCGTACGGCCCTTATCCTCTCGGTTTGGGTAAGCCCGCCACGCCGACTCCGGCAGGGCAGTGGAGAGTGGCCGAGAAGTACGAGAATCCTCTGTGGGAGGTGCTTGGAAGCCGGTGGATGGGTTTGGACGTGCCCTACGGCAATTATGGAATTCACGGCACTAACGCCGATTGGGCTATCGGAACGTACGTTTCTAACGGTTGCATAAGAATGCACAACTGGCATGTCGAGAGCATCTACCCGTATGTGGTGATAGGTACCCCTGTGACCATTGTTGGTTCATATCCGGGTACCTATCAGACAGATCAGTGGTGGATGAGCGTCAAGAGCGTCACCAGCGAAAGATCATCCGGAAGAATCCGGCGATGATGGAAAACGTGACGCGAAATACCGCCGCCACGATGCCGAGTCCTATCCCCGCGAAGGACAGGGCCAAAAACAGAGCGCCCCCGATTAGGAGGAGCAATCCCAAACAACCCAGTCCCATCTCGACGCCCCCCGGTTACTTCGTCTTCATGTAGCCTTATACGACGACCGTGAGCCGGGGTCACGGAGCGCGCGGTAAAAAGCAGGTCTAGTTCTGCTTGAATATCGTCCCTGGCTGGTATTTGGGGTTGAGATAGTCATCGGGGTCAACTGAAATCAGGCGCACGACGCGCGCCTGATTTCCCGAGAACTCCAGTATCAGCGTGCGTCCTTCCAGGTCCAGGCTGACGTACTTCTGTTCTTCGGAGGGCGGCGTCTCCATCACAGTCTCCGGGGAATAGATGGTGTAAAGTATCACCTTACTCGCCTTCTTCTTTCTGCTCTTCCTGCCCGTTCCGTCCCTTTTTCTCCCCCGAAAGCTCCTTAAGCTTGGCTATGGCTTGGGAAAGCCCGCCCACCTCGTGGATCAGCCCCACATCCACAGCCTCTTTTCCTACCAGGACGGTTCCGATGTCGCGGGCAAGCTCTCCTGTACGAAACATAAGCTCTCTAAACTTTGCCTCCGGCACACCGGAGTTCTTCGTCACGAACTTAATGACCCGGTCCTGCATCTTCTCCAGATATTCGTAGGTCTGAGGGACGCCTAGAACAGTGCCCGCCAACCGGATGGGGTGGATAGTCATGGTCGCGGAATCGGTGATGAAGGAGTAAGACGAGGCGACGGCTACGGGCACGCCAATGCTGTGCCCTCCTCCCAAGACAAGCGACACGGTCGGTTTGGAAAGAGACGCTATGAGTTCTGCTATGGCCAGCCCCGCCTCCACGTCTCCGCCGACGGTGTTCAAAAGTATCAAAAGGGAAGAGACATCCGGGTTTTCCTCTACCGCGACCAGTTGTGGCATCACATGCTCGTACTTGGTCGTCTTGTTCTGAGAGGGAAGAACGATATGGCCCTCTATTTGGCCTATAATGGGAAGAGAGAACACGCTGCTCTTTGTGGAGGGCACCGAGGTCGTTCCCAGTTCTTTCACATTTTCGGACCTGTCTTTGGGGGTTGTCGATTCTGTCACTTTGGCTAAACTCCCGAAGCGGCGAAAAGATCCGCCAAATCTATACCTTCGAAGACGCTATCCTTCAATTCCAGCTCTTTCAGATATTCAGGATCTGGCGACCCGTCTTCGATCTCGTCAAGCAATCTTTGCAGGCGGCTAATGTGGCCGGCGAAGCGTTCTTTGGCGTAGCCGACCACGCTTCCCGTTTTCATGATAAAGGGCCAGTCGGATGATTCGGCCAGGAGCATCTCTCTAGATGCCTGAGAGAGGGCGCGCCGTCCCAGACCTCGCGCGTTTTTTGAGAGCGTAGAGATGTTGATCAACCTTTCCTGAGAATCGTGCAGGTGCCTGTAGATCCAATCGTTGGACCCTTCAAGCCAGACCTCGTGGTACCCTTTGTGCCCCCAACTGGACACCGCGGGCTCGGCAATTTGGTTAATGGGATAGTAGCCTCTATACTCGGAAGGCGTTATGGCCTTGAGAGTGGGGTTTTCCGCCAATGCCCGGAAGACGTACTCCAACCAAAGCGGGCCTTCGTACCACCAGTGGCCGAACAGTTCGGCATCGTAAGGGGCGACCATAATCGGCTCCCTGCCCAAGATGTTCTTCCAGTGTTCGGCTTCCCTATCGCGCCAAAACACAAAATTCCTGGCATGTTCCCAGGCCTTGGCTCGCGCCGAATGGGGGTCGTACAAGTCTTTGTAGTCGCTTTTTCTGTCAGTGACCCTGTGATACTTGATCCCCGTAGGCGCGCGGACGCCTTCGGGCAACGCGTCGCCCAGGTACTCCAGAGGAAGATCGTATCCGATATCCCTGTAGAACTCCCTGTACGCACCGTCCCCGGGATAGCCTTCTTCGGCACTCCAGACTTGTTTAGAGCAGTCCGGGTCCCGGCCGAAGGCCAAGATACCGCCTCGGGTCAAAATAGGCGCGTGGAAACCGAATCGCGGTCTTGGCGACGCGAAGAGCACGCCGTGGGTTTCCAGGATGAAATTGGTTATCCCTTGCTCTTTGAGAGGCGCCTCAACCCCACCTGAGTAGGCGCATTCCGGCAACCAGAAACCTTCGGGGCTGTGACCGAAATGGCGCCTGAAGGCGGTCAATCCGGCTTTCACCTGGGCTTGAACTGCCTCCTTGTGAAGCAGAAGGGGCAAGTATCCGTGGGTCGCCGCCGTGGACAGAAGTTCGACGACGCCCATTTCCTCAAACTGTTTCCAGGGCGCGACTAGATCTCTGCCGTAGACTGTCAAGAAGCGATCGAGCAACCGCTCGAACCCGGCCTTATACATGATCGCCAAGGCGTTCAGGCGAGGATCATCTCGCGTTCTGAAGATCTCTTTGTCGGCAAGCTCCCTGAGGACTTCCAAGTAATGCTCGTATCTCGATAGAAGCAAAGGATCTGAGAGCATCTCGAGAAGCGGCGGAGAAAGCGACACGGCGACCCTAAACGGTACGTTGTCGTTAACAAGCCTCTCGAAGGATTCCAAGATAGGGATGTAGCATTCTGTTATGGCCTGGAACAGCCATCGACCTTCTAGCGAGTCCTCCTTTTCCGGGTGCTTTACGTAAGGCAAATGAGCGTGCAACACCAGTGATAGAAAGCCCCTTCTCATACCTTGGCTTTCCCCCATATCATGGGCGAACTCACCGACTCAGCGAGGGCATCTGGCCGGTAGAGGGAATCCCAAGCAAGAGGGGCCCATTCTTCTGATATCTCCATGGAAATGTCACGTACGGGAAGAGAGACCTCATTCGAACGCGCGTAAGGCAGGAATCCACCGGGGAAGAGGCGGCCTATCTCCGCGGAGAATCTGTGACCCGGACGACCCACGTTGATGTACCAGTTGTCCGCGCCTTCCACGACGATGTCATGTCGGATGTCAACTACGCCCGGCGTTAGGTCGTAGAGCCGTAGGACAAGTTTGGAGGAAGCCCATTCCGAGAGATGTTTCTCCCGCATTTCCCGGATATGCCCGTGGGCTACGTCCCAGTACGCGAAGATCCAAGCAGGGTCCCGCGCCAAAAGCACGACGCGCGTGTGCCCCGGTTTCTCCCCGCGCCTTTGGGCGTACTCCAATCCCACATCGATCAGGTCGCCGGCCTCCCACGCGACCTCGACTTCTTTGGACAGGTTTCTCGTGTCAAGCCGGCGGGAGGGGCCG
>CAZMEF010000003.1:13174-29685 GCA_964565305.1 uncultured Eubacteriales bacterium
CTTGAAGAAGTAGAAGCGAAGCGCCAGAGCCGCCACGGCCAAAAGAAGCGCTAAGACCCACAACACGAATAGGATTCCTCCCACAAGGCCAAAATCGAAGGACAGATCCACCAAAGTGGTGCTCTAGTAAGCATGAGAAGTTGCCTCGTTATTTATTCCGGTCAAGGGGGTCGAAGAAAGGTATGAGGCTCGCTGTTTTGGGGAACGGCGGCTTTTGTATCGGATTCGACGCGACTCTGTGCCTTAGGGAGATGTTCTGGCCCACAGTTGGGCTGGAAAACCACGCGAGCGAAAAGCCTCGAAACCGGCTGATCCTTCTTCCGGGAGGGGAACTCCAAGAAGACAGGGAGGTCCTCACCGTCGGGATCGGAGAAGGCTTCCAGATCTCTGGGCACTACGGCGAAGGGATGTCTTACATCTGGGACGTCAGGCTGAGGGGAACAGGCCTGGCTTTGAAGGTGACGGACATCGTCCACCCGTACGAGCCTGTATGGCTAAGGGAAGTTGCGGCCCTAAGCGACGTCGCCAAGAAACACGCGGTTTGTTTCCGCCAAGCCTTCGGGCTTTCTGAGAACACTGTGGGAGAAAGCGCTTTTTACGACCCCGGCTCAAAACGTCTCTACCACTACAAAGGCCGCGTGTGGGTCGGCATCTCCCTTAACGGCGAGCCGGGCGTGGCTTTGGGAAAGGTACGCGATGGAGGCGCCGGGCCCTTGACCATCACCAGAGGAAAAGGGGTCGCCGAGCACGGCCTCCTTGAAAGCCTTTTGTCGTGCGCCGCTCTAGGCGAAGGCGCGTCGTTTATCCTTGCGTTCGGCAGAGACAGAGAAGAGGCGGACAAGCGTTTGGACGCCGCTTTGCTGTCGGGCTTCGATAGGATTCGACACGCTACGAGAACTTTTTGGTCTGGGTTCGACAGCGTGTCGGCAAAGGTTCTCGCGTCCCACTGCGATCGTGGAGGAGGGATCATAGCCTCCTGCGATACCGGAGTGATGGAGGATTTTAGGGACCACTACAGGTACGTTTGGCACCGCGACGCGGCGATGTGCGCCTCATCCCTGCTCCGCGCCGGCTTGGACCGTCCCGCTGAAAGGTTCCTTTCATTTTGCGGCGATACTGTTACCAGTGATGGTTTCTTCTGGCAGCGCTACAGGGCCGATGGGACGAGAGGGTCAGGGTGGCATGCCGGGGGCAGACCTGGAGAGATGCTGCCGATTCAGGAGGACGAAACTGCGTTGCCTCTCGTGACTGCCGGCGATTATCTGTCACACAAGGGAGATCTTGAGGTCCTGGATGCGGCGTATAACTCCTTCATCTCCCGTTCGGCGAAGTTCATCGAGAAGTACGCGTCGAGAGACGGCGCCTTCGTCGGGCCTTCTCACGACCTTTGGGAAGAGAGAACGGGGGTTTTCTCGTTCACGCAAGCATCGTGCGTGGCGGGCCTTTGTTGGGCCGGGGAGATCTCGGACCGTTTGGGCAAGCCAGACGGCGACCAGTTTTTCGAACGGGCTTTTGCCTTCTTGAGGGCGCTAGTATCAGAATTAGGCACAGACGACGCAGGCTTCGCGAGAGGCTTCTTGGGTGCAAATATTCAAACGCGCGGCGAAGCGGATTTGGATTGGACCCCGGACTCCGCCCTTTACCAGGTGCCGCTGTTGCTCGGGCCGCTAGAGTCCACGCGCGTTTGGGATAAAGCCAAGAGGTATCTGGAGCGCGCTCAGGCTATGAGCGCGTCGACTTGGAGGCGGCTTGATACGTCCTTAGCGGTCCCGTGGCGAGGGCGCCAAGGTCCTAACGATTCCCCAATATGGGGGGTAGCCCGGTACCAAGGAGATTGGTATGCGCGTCCGGACGGGGCCGGAGACTTGCCGGGCAACCCGTGGCTGATCAGCACGGCCTGGCGCTTACTTTCCGGTTACAGGCTCGGGTTGTTATCGCGCTCCGATTTGGCTTCCGGGTCCTCATTCTTAGAGCGCGCTTCCTTGGAATCAGGAGTAATGCCGGAACAGGTGTCGTGCCTTTCTTTTGAACCGCTTTCAGTGGCTCCGCTCGCTTGGTCTCACGCTTCGAACCTCGACATCTTGTCCGAACTTCAGAAGGGTTCTGCCCACACGACGGCTCGAATTTCAGACGAAAGCAAGCCGAGCGGCGCGTCGGGAGGGCTATCGCCGCCATTTTAGGCATTAGGGCAGGCGCAAAAAGAGGAATTCTGCCAAATGGGGCGAATATCCGCCCAGTAGAATCCTAGATCTCGGGTACATAGGGGCCGGAAGGCAAATAATGTGAGGAGGGAACATCGTGGCGCTTCCAAGCTTGACTCCAGAGGAAAAAAAGCAAGCGCTGGAGAAGGCTCAGTGCATGCGCAAGAAACGCGCTGAGCTTCGGGTGCAGTTGAAAAAGGGTGAAGTGAAGTTCGCCGACGTAGTGAATGGCGACGATCCCATCATCCAGAGGATGAAAGTTTCGTATCTTCTCAAGTCACTTCCGAGGGTAGGGAAGGTTAAGGCCGACAAAATCATGGACGAGGTCGGCATTGATGAGTCCCGGAGGGTACAGGGCTTGGGCAAGCGCCAAAAGGAAGCTTTGTTGGCGAGGTTTTTAGAGCACTAGGGGGTTTGGGAGTTCGAATGGGCATCCGGATGGTCGGCATCGGCTTCGGAAATGTGGTTTCGGCAGGGCGTGTCGTCGCTATGGTGTCGCCGGAAAGCGCGCCCATACGGAGAATAGTGTCTGAGGCCAGGGATAGAGGGATGCTCGTCGACGCCACTCACGGAAGACGCACCCGCGCCGTGATCATTGCCGATTCGGGGCATATCGTGTTGAGTGCCGTCAATCCTGAAACCGTCGTGTCGCGGCTTGACGGATAAATAGATAAATCGACGGCGGCGAAAAAGTGTATGCGCAAAGGACTATTATTCGTGATAACCGCCCCATCGGGCTGTGGAAAGGGCTCGCTTCGGCGGGCTCTTCTGGCTGAATCGGCCAACATAAGGTTTTGTCCGTCTCTGACAACAAGGCCCCCGAGGTCCGGAGAAATCGACGGTCAGGATTATTTCTTCGTGCACAGGGAAGAATTCGCCCGAAGAGTGGACCAGGGCGAATTGTGTGAGCACGCTTTCGTCTACGGGAACCGCTACGGGACGCCAAGGAAGGATATCGAGGAAACCCTGGAGTCAGGGGTCGACGTCGTCTTGGAAAAAGATGTCCAAGGGGCAAGGTCTCTTCGGGACGCGTTTCCGGAGGGGATCTTTATATTTGTGCTTCCGCCTTCAGTTGACGAACTCCAAAAGCGGATTGAAAGAAGAGGAACCGAGGGCGAATCGCAAAAACGTGAGAGGTTAGAGAGCGCGCGAGGGGAAATGGCCGATCTTTCCTTGTATGATTATGTTATTATCAATGCTGACCTCTCTAGGGCAAAGGATAGACTTCTCGCGATCCTCGCCGGGGAACGCGCGCGCGCCAATACTCCTTCCGCCTGATTGGCCAGAGGAGGGCATCAGATGACAAACCCACCGCCCAAGGATGAAGCGCGTCTCGAGTTCAATTACAGCCTCGTGATAGCGGTGTCGAAGAGGGCGAGGCAGATCGTGAACAACAGGGAAAGACTGAATCCGGGCAGGAAACCTGTGACGACGGCACTTGAAGAGATCCTGCAGGGCAAGGTAAAGATAGTGCGAAATGACGAGGGCGCGGAGGCAGAAGATCCGCAATAGAGGATCCTTGAGAGGGCACCCGTTTGGGTGCCTTTTTCCCTGCCTTTCGGACACATGGGAATCGGGAGGATTAAAGCCTCATGCTATCCGGGAAAACGGTTCTCTTGGGTATAAGCGGGGGTATTGCGGCGTACAAGGCGGTTGAGGTCGCTTCCGGTCTTCGCAAGCTACATGCCGAAGTACACGTGATAATGACCGAGAACGCGTCGAAGTTTGTATCCCCTCTTACCTTCAGGACCATATCGGCAGAGCCTGTAACCATCGAGATGTTTGGGGAGCCCAAACGCCACAACGTCGAACACATCGCCTTGGCTGAGAAGGCGGATCTTTTTCTGATCTGCCCCGCGACGGCCAACGTCATAGGGAAGATAGCTTCGGGAATCGCGGACGATTTCCTCACCACTACCGTTTTGGCTTGCGACCGCCAAAAAGTCGTCTGTCCCGCCATGAACCACCGGATGTACGCCAGCCCTCAAGTTCAAGAGAACCTGGAAAAGTTAAGGCGCTGGGGCTACATAGTTGTGCCGCCCGAATATGGGATGCTTGCGTCCGGGGCCATGGGGCAAGGAAGGCTTCCCGAACCGGCGACCGTAATCAGCGTGGCTAAGCGTTTGCTCGCGAAAAAAGACATGTCCGGTCTCAAAGTCCTGGTCACGGCGGGCCCGACCAGAGAGTTCCTGGACCCTGTTCGGTACATATCTCCTCCTTCCAGCGGGAAGATGGGGTTTGCCATCGCCGGCGCGTCGTCTCTGCGGGGAGCCGAGGTTGTTCTCGTGGCCGGGCCCACGGACCTGAAGGCTCCCGAGGGCGTGTTGCTGCAAAGAGTGGTCAGTACCCGGCAGATGCTAGACGCCTGTGTCAAGGTATACCCCTCGACGGACATCGTGATCGGCGCCGCGGCGCCTTCGGATTACCGTCCTAAAGCGACAAGCGACAAGAAGATCAAGAAATCCGCCAGCGAGTTCAGCCTCACCATGGTTCCCACCGAGGATATCCTGGGCACGCTCGGAAAAGACAAAGGCGGACGAGTCCTGGTGGGGTTCGCCGCGGAGACCGACAACCTGATCGAATACGCTTTGGGCAAGATCAAATCCAAGAACCTTGACCTCATCTCCGCAAATCAAGTCGGTCTCGACGACCGGGGGTTCGGGTCCGATCGCAACGCCGTAACGCTTGTGTACCCCAACGGGGCAACTTTCGAGATCCCTTTGGACACCAAAGACCGCGTCGCCGACCTTATTCTTGACAAGGTCATGCAGATCGTCTCATCTCGGAAGCGTCCCGTCCGGTGACCGCGGAAAGCCGCCTTTACGATGTCATCCTGGACGTGCCCTCACTTTTCGGCAGGCGCTTCACCTACCGTCACGCCGGCGAGGTTCGTCTGCCCAAGGGCGCGAAGGTCCGGGTCCCTTTTGGCCCTTCCGCCAGGGACGCGTTCGTCGTGGGACCTCCTTCAGAGGAGGCCCCGGGAGAGGTAAAAGACATCAAGTTCGTCTACGACCTTCGCTTCCTGCCGTCTTGCGAGATGCTTTCTTTGTCTGAAAAGCTGGCCGCCCATTACTGCACAGACGTCGCGTCCTTTTGGTCTTGCCTTTGGCCTCCCATCGTTCCCCGGGACCCTGGGGCTCAGAACCAAGAAGACGTTTCCTTGTCTTCTGGACCCGCGCGCGACGTCAAGGGGACAAAAGAAGCGGAACTGGTTTGGGGTAGCAGGGCTTTTCGTTGGGCCCACTATCAAGCGGTAATCGTCGAGGCCCTCAATGAGGGCGCCGGGGTTCTGGTGTTGGTGGCCGAGACGAAGCAGCTCAAGGGCGCCGCCCTGGCGGCCGAAGAAGCCGCGCATGGAAGAGTCATGAGCGTTCATTCTGACATGACCGGGCTTGCGCGTCGAGACGCTTGGCTTACGGCTATGACCAGTGAGGGCGGGGTGGTGGTGGGCACCAGGTCAGCGATCTTTGCGAGCGTTCCCCACCTTGGGGCGATCATCGTCGATGAAGAATGGTCTGATTCCCACAAATCGCCCGAGAGCCCGTTCTACGATGCCCGTACGGTCGCCCGCATGCGCGCGGATTCGAAGCCGTGTAAGATCGTGTTCGGCAGTTCCCATCCTTCGCTCCGGGTTTTCAAAGAGGCCTCTGAAGGCCGCTTGGCGCTCCACAAAGAAGTTCGAAAGGAGTTTTCTGTGATTCCCGTTGACCTCCACGAAAAGGGTCCGCGAAGAACGGCTATTTCGCCGGCCCTAGGGGGCGAAATGGAGCGAGTTTTCGCGAGTGGTCAAAGGGCTTTCATGTTTCTCAACAAGAGGGGAGACTCCTCGCAAGTCACATGTCAGGAATGCGGAGAAACTCTCAAGTGCCCGCAATGCCGCTCTCCGCTAACGTATCACTCCAAGGAACGCTCGCTTCACTGCCACACCTGCGGCTACCGGGAGGCTTCCGTGGACACGTGCCCCAACTGCGGAGGTTCGCGGTGGCGCTTTCTAGGATTCGGCGTGGAAAAAGCCGCCCTGGAAATATCCCGTCGCTTTCCGGATGTGCCGCTTTTCCGAATTGACAAAGACTCCATCGCCGGCACTTCCGTCGACCGCGTCCTCTCCGATTTCCGGTCGACCTCGCCGTCGTGTCTTTTAGGGACCCGCCTTTCGCTCGGCATGGACGGCTATCCTCCCGTCTCGCTCACAGGAGTTCTCTCGGGCGATGCGCTTCTGTCCGCGGCGGATTTTCGATCGGGAGAAAGAGTGTTCCATACCCTTTGGCATTTGCACGATTCATTTCACGAAAACGACGCCGGCCCGGGAACGATGGTTGTGCAGACCTACGACCCCTATCATCACGCCGTCCGGGGGCTTACGGACCAGACTTCGTTTTACGAGGAGGAACTGCTATCGCGGAAGATGTTGGGGTACCCGCCATTCAAAGCCCTCTTCAAGGTGACGGTCTCGGGTAAGAATGTCGGGAGAGCCAGGGAAGTCGCGACGAGTTTCCGGGCGGCCGTGAGCGATATTTGCCCGGAGGCTCTGGTGCTCGGCCCTATCCCTTCGCCGAAGCCCAAGCTCCGCGGAGCCTTCCGTTTTCAGCTTGCCCTCCGGCACGAAAGCCACGGTCGATTGGCAGAAGCGTGCGCTAAGGCGCTTTTTGCGTGCCGTCCCCCGGGATCCGTCAGGATCGCCCTTGATGCCGACCCGGTAGACATGTCGTGACATGATAGAATAGTATCGGCGATATAGCGAACAAAAGGGTGGTGCGGGATGCCGCTTCCCGAGATCCAGTGTTTTGACGCGCCGGTCTTGCGCAAAAAGGCCAAGAAGATTCAAAGAGTAAACAAGTCTGTCAAGGGCACTCTCGAAGAGATGCTTCAAGTCATGCGCCTATCCAACGGCGTCGGTCTGGCGGCTCCTCAAATAGGAGTCTCCAAACGCCTAGTCGTCATCGACGTAGGTGAGGGCCCTAGATACCTGGTGAACCCGGAGATCGTGGATGCCTCGATCGAGAAGGAAAGCCAATGGGAGGGCTGTCTTTCGTGGCCGGGCTACATCGGCGAGGTGGAGAGGTCCGCAAGGGTCAACGTAAAAGCCCTCGACGCCGATGGCCGCGAAGTGTGGATAGAAGGTGAAGGGCTCCTCGCGAGGTGTCTTCAGCATGAAATCGATCACCTCGACGGAGTGTTGTTCGTAGATAGGGCAATCACCATCAATGAGCTGCCGGCGGAAGAGGATGAAGGCGCCGCCGAGCCTGATGGGGGCCGGGAGGATGCAGTGACGCAGGAGCCGGCCGACACACGTGAGGAACCGAAAGACGCGCTTGCCGGAAAGACGGTCGTTTTCATGGGAAGTCCCAAGTTCGCCGTCCCGTCTTTAGAGGCCCTGGTATCGAGAGGGATCAAAGTCCGGTTGACCATGACGCAGCCCGACAGGCCCTTCGGTCGAAAGCGCTCTCCGAAGGCGACTCCCGTCAAGGAGGCGGCGGAGAAGTTGGGGATCCCCGTCCTTTGTTGTGAGAACCTTAAAGACGAGCGTGTGCAGGAGCAGATCAGGGCGGTGGCGCCGGACTTCATAGCCGTGGTCGCCTTCGGGCAGAAAGTGCCCGAAGAGGTGATCAGCGTTCCGGGTTTGGCCTGCCTCAATGTGCACCCTTCGCTGTTGCCTAAGTATAGGGGCGGAAACCCCATCTCTAGAGCCATCATGAACGGCGACAAGGCCACGGGAGTCAGCGTCATATACCTGACGGAGCGCCTCGATGCCGGGGATCTGTGTCTTCAGGAAGAGGTCCAAATCGGCCCAGAAGAGACTTTTGGGGAACTGGAGAAAAAGCTGGCTTCCACCGGCGCTCGCTGTCTTATCAGCGCCATGGAGGATGTCGTCCTCGGGCGGGCTTCCAGGAAAGAGCAGAACGACTCCCTGGCGACCCGCGCTCGCCATCTCAGACCCGGCGAGGACGTCATCGAATGGAACGCCAAGGCAGAGAAGGTTCACAACCTGGTCAGAGGCCTTTCTCCTGAGCCGGGCGCGGTGACGTCTTTTCACGGCGAGCGTATTAAGATATTAAGTAGCGGCTTAACGAAGGGCAAAGCGGAGGACAAATCAGAGAACAAACCGGGGACTATCACGGAGATCAGAGGAGATTTCGCGGCGGTGGCTTGCCTTGATAAAATGGTTCTTGTCAAGATCGTTCAACCTGAAGGAAAGAAAGAAATGACGGCCAAGGCCTTCCTCATGGGACGTCCGGGCGGCGATAGATCGTTCGGGAATGACGCCAAGGCCGAAAAGGATGAGAAAAAGGAGGGAAGCGAGTCATGCTCCTAGATTCAGGGTTCATAATCTTCGTGTTGCCGGCCATGATTTTGGCCCTTTGGGCTCAAGCCAAAGTGAATTCGGCGTACCAGACTTATTCTCGTATGATGTCGGGGAGCGGCCTTTCGGGGTACCAGGTTGCCGCGTCGCTCTTGCGCAATGCCGGGCTGGGTGATGTACGCATCGAAAAGATCGACGGAAGGTTGGGGGATCACTACGATCCGAGAAAACGAGTTCTGCGACTCTCTTCCGCCAACTACGATAGCCCTTCCGTAGCGGCGGTAGCGGTAGCTGCCCACGAGGTAGGGCACGCCGTGCAGCACGCCGACGGGTACGCGCCGCTGGGAATACGTAACGGCTTGGTACCGGTGGCGCAACTGGCGAGCAGCGCGGCGTTTCCGTTGTTCCTCATAGGTTACTTCATGAACGCCGGCTCCCTGATGGACATCGGAATACTGTTCTTCCTGGGCGCTGTGGTTTTTCAGGTCATCACTCTGCCTGTGGAGTTTAACGCCTCGCGCCGCGCGGTAGAGATGCTCGAAACATCCGGGTTTGTGAGCGGCGCGGACCTTCAGCCGGTCGGAAGCATGCTAAATGCCGCGGCACTGACGTACGTCGCGGCGACGGCGATGGCTGTGGCCCAGCTTCTGAGGCTGTTGTTGCTGCGTGACAGGCGGCGTTAGGTTGATATCTGATGCCCGGGAAGCGTCTCTTTCGGCTCTTGTGCGCCGCGAGAACGATTCCCGGGCGACTTTGTCGAGCCTGCCTGACGATCCGCGCGACAGGGCGCTCGCTACTGTACTCTTTGACGGCGTCGTCCGATGGACCAGAACGCTAGATTCGCTCTTGTCGGTTTTCTCCAGGCGTCCTTTGATCTCCCTTTCACCAAATTTGAGAAACGCCTTGAGGATTGGCGCTTTCCAGTTGGCCTTCCTCGGGATTTCTCCACACGCCGCAGTCGATTCTACGGTTGGGACGCTCAAAAGGGAAAGGGAGCGGGCTTATTGTAACGCCTGCCTCAGGGCTATCGCGCGAAGCGCGGGCCATCTGGAGATGCCGTCCGTCGCGAGCGATCCGGTCCGGTATATGGGGGAGAGGTATTCCTATCCGGATTGGATCCCGGAGCACTTTCTGGAGAATTACGGCCTCCCCGCCGCTTTGGCGCTTTGTGCCAAAGGCAACCGGGTACCCCCGCTTTCTTTGCGCGTCAACCTATCCAAAACGGATCGCGACTCGTTCCTTGAAGAACTGCTTCAAGCCGGGTACGACGCCTCAAAGGGTCTTCTGCCGGTTTCCATAAAAGTCAAGAAGGGCAGAGCGGTGGACGATTTTCCCCGGTACCGAGAGGGTTTCTTCGCGGTTCAAGATGAAGGGGCGGCGGCAGTTTCTCTGGCGATGGGGGCTTCGCCCGGGGATTACGTGTGGGATGTGTGCGCGGCTCCGGGAGGCAAGGCGTGCCACTTGGCCGAGATCGTGGGTCCCGGGGGAAAGGTTTTTGCTACTGATGTTGACGGCGGGCGCTTGCGGATGCTCGAAGACACGGTGACCAGGATGGATCTCGCTAACGTGACTGTCCTGGCTTGCGATGCCCGCTCGTGCGCGTCCGAAGCGAGGGCGTTTGCGGAAGACGGCTTCGATGGGGTCCTGGTGGACGCGCCTTGCAGCGGTCTCGGCGTGCTGAGGAGAAATCCCGATCTGCGGTGGAACAGGCGAAGGGCCGACATCCCCGAAATGGCGAGAAGGCAAAGGGACATACTCGATTCGGCGTCCACCGCCGTCAAGCCAGGGGGAACCATAGTCTACAGCACTTGCACTTTAACTCTTGAGGAAAACGAAGACGTGTGGAGTTCCTTCTTGCGCGATCACCCGGCTTTTATCCCGGTAGACCCAAAGCTGTCGCCGGGAGGGGCTTTGATGTCGGGCGGCTCTGAACCGGCGCCGAAAGGATACAGGTATATCTTGCCGTTCCTTACGGACGCGGACGGTTTTTTTGTCGCCAAGGCCAGAAGGTCCGACCGACCATAGGAGAGGTGCGCGTTTTGAGCGAAAGCCGTTTGCCCCATTTTGTGGAGTTGCGGTACCCCGACCTCGAATCTATGCTGAGTGATATGGGCGAGCGGCCGTATAGGGCCGGTCAGATATGGGCGTGGGCGTACAAAAAGTTCGCGTCCGGTTTTGACGACATGAGCGATTTGCCTCTTGCCTTACGAAAGCAGTTGGCGGAGCATTTGGAGTTCGCGCGGCTCGAACGCTTGGTCGTACAGGAGGGGGATGACGGGGAGGCGCAGAAGTACCTTTGGGGCCTTGATGGGAGGCCTCTCGCCGAGTCGGTACTGATGAAGTACGCGTACGGCTTGTCGGCATGTCTTTCGTGCGCGGCGGGCTGTCCGGTGGGGTGCGCTTTCTGCGCGTCGTCAAAGTTGGGTTTCGAGAGGAACCTCACAAAAGGGGAAATCGTCGAGGAGTACCTCGGGATGTGCCGCGAAAGCGGGCAGAGAATCGGTCATGTGGTGTTCATGGGCACCGGAGAGCCTTTCCTGAACTACGAAGCCGTGTTGGGCGCAATGGAGGCGTTGTCCGATCCGCGCGGGACGGGCATCTCCAGACGCAGGTTCACAGTGTCGACTGTCGGAATACCGGGCGGAATGAGGAGATACGGCAAGGATTCTAAAGGGGCCAGACTGGCGTTGTCTTTGCACGCCACGGAAGATTCGGTTCGCGAACGTCTGATCCCCGTCAACTCGCGTTACCCGATCCGCGAGATACTCGGCGCGTTGAGGGAGTACGCCGGAGTCACCGGTCAAAGGGTGACCGTGGAGTACATGTTACTTGACGGCGTGAACGATTCGGATCAGGACGCTTCGAAGTTATGCTCTCTTTTGGCCGGGATAGATTGTCTTGTCAATCTGATTTCCTGGAACAAGGTTCCGGGGTTGCCTTTTGCGCGGTCTGGTGAAGCGCGGGTCCGGTCTTTTTTTGGCATCTTGGAGCGGAACCACCAAAAGGTCACAATCCGTCGTAGTCTTGGGGGGGAGATCGAGGCCGCCTGCGGGCAACTTCGCCGCGTGGCCACAGATAGAAGGCCTCGTTCGTAGATAGATGGGGGGACCGGCAGTGAAGTGGAGCGCGCACTCGTCCAAAGGCTTGGTACGATCCGATAATGAGGACGCCTGGGCGTTTGAGAGGTTGGAGCGTCAAGACGCCTATTTTGCGGTCGTCGCCGACGGGATCGGCGGGAACGAAGGTGGAGAAATCGCCTCGCAAATGGCAGTCGGGTCTTGTGTAGAGTACATCAGATCTCACTTCGGCGAGGATGATACCCTCTCGCTCCTGGACAGGTCCATGCGAAACGCGAACGACTTGATTTATCGGGCAGGATCTGATTCGGACGGATTCCCGGGCATGGGGACTACCTTCACGGGCGCGCTCGTCGCGGAGAAAGACGGGAAAGCGTTCATCGGGCATGTGGGAGACAGCCGGGCGTATCTTTTGTCCAAAGGCCAGATCCGCCAGATCACAGACGATCATTCCGTTACGGGCGAACTCCTGCGCGACGGCGCCATAACTGAAGAGGATGCGATGCGCCATCCCAGCCGAAACATGTTAACGATGGCCTTGGGGACCCAGCATCAGGTGGACGCGTCCACCTATGTGGAAGAACTTGCCCAAGGCGATGTGCTGATCCTATGTACAGACGGGTTGACCAGCCTGGTGGGTTCTTCGGAGATCGCCTCTTTGGCGGAGAGCCTTCCCCGGGATAGAGTGGCGGAATCCCTCGTGGAACTGGCCAACAGTCGCGGAGGGTATGACAATATAACGGTCGTTCTCTTGTGGCCGGATCTTTCTTGAGCGGTAATGGGGGAGAAGAGGTGAGGACTTCTGGCTTCTGGAGATATAGCCGGTAGAAAGGTCCTAAACCGGTACAAAATAGAGGAGAGGCTCGGAGGCGGCGGGATGAGCGTCGTCTGGAAAGCCTACGATCTGGTGTTGGATCGCCTCGTCGCCTTGAAGGTTTTGCGGCCGGAGATGAGCGATGACGATGAGTTCATCGGTCGTTTCCGCCGCGAGGCGCAATCTGTCGCTTCATTGTCGCACCCGAACATCGTCGCAATCCACGACGTCGGCGAGGATGGCGGACTCTATTTCATTGTCATGGAGCTTGTGGACGGCCAAACTCTCCGGGATAGGCTCAAGGTAGAAGGCCGGCTTCCTGTGGACGAGGCGTTGAGGGTGGCTTCACAGATCTGCGAGGCGCTTTCTCACGCTCACGCGAGGAGGATCATACACCGCGACATAAAACCTCAGAACATCCTTTTCACCAAGCAAGGTGACGTGAAGGTAGCCGATTTTGGGATCGCGAGAGCGCTTGGCGGAGTGTCGACGACCTCCGAAAACGTGGTAGTGGGTTCCGCGCCCTATATTTCGCCCGAGCAGGCGAAGAGCGGCACCATATCCACCCGCTCAGACCTGTATTCATTGGGCGTCGTGCTGTTTGAGATGCTCACGGGGAAGACGCCCTTCACGGGCGAGAGTCCCGTGGCTATGGCTTTGCAGCACGTCCAAACGGAGGCGCCGTCGCCCAGAAGCCTAAATCCGGGCATTCCTCCGGCGGTGGAGAATATCGTCAAACGCGCCCTCGCTAAGAGTCCGGACGATCGCTTCTCTTCGGCCAACGAGATGCTGAAGGCGATACTAGAGGCCATGCAGCCCGGCCCGCCTTCAATCGGCAAGAGAGGAGAGGCTAAGGCCACTCCGATGTCCCGGGGAGATGAAGATGTGGCGCCTTCCAAGAAAGCAAAGCGGGGACCGTCTACCGCGGCCAAGGTTTTTCTTCTTTTCGTAGTAATCGCGATAGCTTTGGGCGCATACGCTTGGCACTTATTCAGTCAATGGATTGAGGTTCCTATACTGCCCGTTCCTGACGTGGCCGGAAAGCCTGAGGTGGAGGCGCAGGCCGTCCTTAAGGACTCGGGCTTCGTCATGCAGATCTCAGCTAAAAGGCCTGATGACAGCGTGCCGGCGGGCGTTGTGATATCCCAAAGCCCCCAGGCAGGTGAAATGGCCAAGAAGGGCAGAGAGGTCTACGTCCTCATCTCCAAAGGCAGAGATTTCGTCGCGGTGCCTAACGTTGTGGGCAAAACCATCCGCGAAGGCGGGGTAGAGCTCGAGAACGCGGGAGTCCAGTTGGGAAGCCAGGAAGAGGTTTTCAACGACACGGTAGAAAAAGGCCTTATCGTCGAACAGAACCCAAGGGCCGAGCTTGAGGTTCCCAGGGGCTCGCTCATACACGTTAAGGTTTCGAAAGGGCCACAGATTATGACCGCCGTGGTGCCCGACGTCGTAGGTCTGACGCACGATGAAGCGGTGTCCAAGCTCGCGGAAAACACGCTTGAGGTCGGACTCGTCACGACAAGACCTGTGCTTGGCGTCGCGGAAGGGACGGTCGTGGAGCAGAAGCCTGCCGCCAAGACGGAACTGCCGCTTCGTGGAAAGGTCGATCTCGTCCTCGCGGGCGAACCGATGACCTCGTACACCGAAAGGTTCAAAATTGTCGTGACAGCCGGGACGGCCACAAGGCCGGTGAACCTGCGGGTAACCGTAACAGATGCCAACGGCGAAAGACAGGTATACGATCAGAACGTTCCCGCGGGCACCTACACCATCGCGTTCACGTGGCAGGGGCGGAGCGCCGTCGTGAGATGGTGGGTGGGCGGAAGGCTCAACGTGAAGACTATTTATCCGCCGTCCCCGTAAAGGGAAGAGGTGTTTTCCGGCTATTGGTAGGAAGAGTTCTGACCGTGTATTCCGCTCACTGCGACGTTCTCATAGGGGAACGCGTTGTTAGGGGCCTCTTGCGAGGCCGCTTGCGTATCGGAAAAAACAAAGATGTCTATCCCGGGGATTTGGTGGAGGTCGAAGTCTCCGGTGGGGTCCATGCGGTGATGCAGGTGCTTTCGAGAAGAAATCTGCTCATACGACCTCCTGTCGCCAACATCGATCAAGCGGTCGTGGTCACGGCAGTGACTTGGCCCGCCATCGACCGGGTGGGGCTGGACAGGCTTTTGGTTCACCTGGAGGCGCAGGACATCGGAGGGGCCGTCTGCGTCAATAAGTCTGATCTGGAAGACCCGGACGCCGTTCTTGTTCTGAAGGAAGTGTATTCGTGCGCCGGTTATCCCGTTTTTGTCACATCGGCGCTAGAAGGAACGGGGCTCGATTCTTTGCTCGGGTATCTTGCCGGGAGGGTTACTATCCTTGCCGGACAAAGCGGTGTAGGGAAGTCCAGGTTGTTGACGGCTCTCTTGGGCATCGGCCTGGAAACGGGGGAACTCGCGAGGACGGGACGCGGGAGACACACAACCAAAGGGGTCACTCTTTACAGGGTCAAGGGCGGCGGGCTGCTTGCCGACACGCCAGGATTCAGCAAATTGACGGGAATTGATTGTGAACCGCACAACTTGGCTTATTACTACCCTGAGATGATCGAACTGGCTCCGCGTTGTCATTATCCAAGGTGTCTACACAAATCGGAGGAAAACTGCGCCGTTCGAGACGCCGTGGCCTCAGGCGCCGTTTCAAAAGAGCGTTATGAGACCTACTTGTCGCTTCTTGAAGAATCGCTTGAGAGGGTGAAACGGAAATATGAGTAAGGTTCGCGTTGCCCCGTCGCTGCTGTCGGCCGATCCTTTGAACCTGGAAAAGGACGCGAGCAGGCTAAGAGACGCGGGCGCGGATTTGCTTCATCTCGATGTGATGGACGGAACGTTCGTGCCTAACCTAACATTTGGACCGTCTACCGCGAAGGCGCTCCACGCATCGGATCTTCTTCCACTTGACACTCATCTCATGGTTTCATGTCTTGACGTCGCTGTGCCCGCGTTCGCGCCCTATTCCAAATATCTCACGGTCCACCCTGAGTCGGGCCCTCACCTTCACCGGTGGCTTCAAAAAATCAGGGAGTCGGGTTGTGGGGCAGGCGTGGCTTTGAGCCCGGCCACCTCCCCGGATTTTCTCCCATATGTCCTAGACCTTTGCGATTTGGTGCTCGTCATGACCGTCAACCCCGGGTTCGGCGGGCAAACTTTCATCCCGGAGATGCTCGGCAAGATCGAAAAGGTTGAGGCAATCATCGCGCACTACGGCTCCGACACGGTGGTCGAAGTGGACGGAGGGATAACGAACGAGAACGCCCGGGAGGTCGTTCTAGCGGGAGCGGACATCCTCGTTTCCGGCAACTACATTTTCGGTTGTGCCGACCTCGCTTGGGCGATTAAAAGTCTGCGTGGAATCACACCCTGACGGAAGTTCACATACCCTAGGCCAGGTTTCTAGTTTTGGAGAGCGGAAAAGGCGGGGTATGATGAGGTTTCGCGCGAGACATAACGCCCGCAGGATTATGGTGCCCGCCGCGATGGCCCTGGTCGGGCTCATCATTGTCGTAATCGCCATACCTCCATCGCTTTTACTGCTTTTTTCGGGTTTCGGGCTTATGGCCGGCGCGTTCTGGGTCTACCAGAACTCTTAGGGCGGCATCATCACAGAGAACTTCCCAAAGGGGGGCCCATTTTCGTGAAGGTAAGGGTGGTTAGGGTGCCTAAGGCGTTTTCGGGGCTTGTGAGGGTTCTCCTGGGAATCTTCGGCTACAGGCCCTGATTGACGAAGAAGACAGGGGAAGGCTTGCTACGAAAGACACCTCTTCAAAGAAGAGGTGTCGGTCATTTTTGGATCGCCAAATCGTAATCTACTCCGGTGATGTCGACGCTCTTCGCACTCTTCCCGAACGCAAGCACTCTGTACAAGCGTAGACGCGACGGGGAACGCCGTCCACAATCGCCCTTACGCGCTGGATGTTCGGAGACCAGGTCCGCTTAGTCTTTATGTGTGAGTGGCTGATGCTGTTGCCAACAGACCTTGATTTACCGCAAAACTGGCACTTGGCCAAAAAAACTACCCCCTAAGCGATACTACTCGGCTAACTCGCTAATTCTAGCACATACACCAGGGAAGGA
>CAZMEF010000004.1:0-240 GCA_964565305.1 uncultured Eubacteriales bacterium
AAAAGACTATCTCATTGGCGAGCCGCTCAACCGCCTCGACTTCGCTTGTGGAAATGCCCGCGACCGAAAGGTCTATGGACACATACTCCTCACCCAGGTGGAATCCCACGGTTTTGGCGCTCAGGACGACCTCAAAGGCGCGGGACAGGACGTGCTGCCCCGTGTGCTGTTGCATCAGATCGAACCGGCGGGACCAGTCTAACTCCCCGCAAGCGCGAATCCCCCTCAGGAGACCGGCAA
>CAZMEF010000004.1:250-27372 GCA_964565305.1 uncultured Eubacteriales bacterium
TTTGGGCAACTCCACGACGTGTACGATCCGCCCGGCTTCCTCTTTGACATCCACGACCCGAAAGACGCGGGTCCCAAAGGCTTTGCTGAACTCGGGGACGTCGAAAGCGATGGTGCCGCGGTCCGCCGGCTGCCCGCCGCCTTCGGGGTGAAAGAGCGTCTCCTCCAACTCAACTTCGAGTCGTCCCGGCTTCAACGCCGCAAAAACCACGCGGGAAGCGAAAACCCTGTCAAGGGGGCGATCCCAATAGGAACGAATCGTCACAATACATCGCTACCTCCCTACAGGCTCTTCGCCTTTCTGTGACTCAGTTCTTCCCACTTTGCGTAAAGCGCCGCCAAATCCTCCTCTAGGGTCCGAAACTCTTCGGCAAGTGTACGTCCGGAGTTGCCTTCGTAGGATTCGGGATCTTCGAATAACGCCATCAGGTCGTTCCGTCTTCCCTCTTTGGCCGCGATCTCCGTTTCAAGGCCGGCGATCTCAGATAAGACCGCCTCTTGTTCGGCCCTGATCCTTCGTTTCTCGATCTCGATAGACCGTGCATGCCGGCGCGCTTCTTCGGCCTCTTTCTTTCGCCTTTCGAGTCGAGTCGATTTTGTATCGCCCGAAGCGCCCGTAACCTGACGGGGCGCTTCGGCGCGCGCCGCTGAGAAAAGGGCAAACGAAGGCAGTTCGTTTTCGTAAGTCACCTTCGCGCCAGACTCGATTTTCTCCCGCAGTGCCGAGTAGGCGCCCCTGAACACCCGGATCCTGCCGCCCTCAAAAGCCCAGATATGCGTGGCCAGGCGATCGATGAAAAAGCGATCGTGAGACGCGAAGATGACCGTGCCGGGGAAATCCTTGAGCGCTTCTTCGAGTACCTCTTTTGAAGCCATATCCAGGTGGTTGGTAGGCTCGTCTAGAAACAAGAGATTCGCCTTGCCGGCCACCAGTTTGGTCAACGCAAGCCTGTTGCGCTCACCGCCCGAGAGCGTGCCCACTTTTTTCTCCACGTCGTCACCTGAGAAAAGAAAGCGCCCTAATAAGTCCCTGGCTTCTTGGGACTCCAACCCGAGGGTGCGGACTTCCTCGTAAAGGGTGTTCTCATCTTCCAGGTCGTCTAGCCCCTGGGAGAAGAATCCCGCAACCACCTTCTGGCCGTATCTGACGGAGCCTTCATATCCCCCGTCATCCCCGGCAAGGCACCGCAACAACGTGGTCTTGCCGCACCCGTTCGGCCCGACGAGCGCGATCCTGTCCCCTCTCTCGCATAGCCAGGAAAAACCACGAAACAAGACGCGGGTTTCGCCCGAAGGACTGCCGCCGGCGTCGACGATCGGGAAGGAGCGGGAAACGCCCTCCGCCCGGAGCACTTCGTTGCCCGACTCGGCCCCGATCTCAAAGCGAAGCCCCATGGCCTTCTTGTCGCGCTTAGGCTTATCCACGATCTTGAGCCGGTCCAGCATTTTTTCCCGGCTTCGGGCCTGACCGACGCGGGTCGGCGTGGCCTTCCACTTCTTTATGAACGCCGTTGTGCGCTCTATCAACTCCTGCTGGCGACGATAGGCTTCCGCTTGAAGACGCCTCTCAAGCTCCTTCTGCGTCAAGAAGGCCGAGTAATTGCCGTTGTAGAGTTTGCCTTCTCCACGTTCGAGTTCAAGAACCTTGTCGGAAATACGGTCCAGAAAGTACCGGTCATGACTGACCATGAGGACGGCGCCGGGGTAAGTCGATAGGAATCCTTCCAGCCATTCCACGCCGGGCAGGTCCAGGTGATTCGTAGGCTCGTCGAGCATCAAAAGATCGGGCCCCAAGAGAAGGAGTCGCGCAAGCGTCAGTCTGACTCGCTCGCCGCCGGACAGCACGGCTACATCTTTGTGAAACTCGTTTGCCTCGAAACCCAGGCCTGTCAGGATCGCTTTAGCCCGATATTCGATCTCATAGCCGCCCAAGGATTCAAATCTAGCCGTGGCCTTTGCGTAATCGTCAAGCGAGGCCTCGAGCTCGCTACCCGTCGGTTCCAAGAGCGCCATCTTCTCTTCGAGAGACGCGATCCTACTGGACAGCTCCAAAATGTCGTTCCTGGACGAAAGCATGACGGAAAGCACCGAACCGTCGAGAAGAGGGATATCCTGTGAAAGGTAACCGAGCGTCCTCCGCCCCACAAGGCCCGCCGAACCCTCGTCGGCCTCTGTTTCGCCCGCAATCACACGGAGAAGCGTGGTTTTGCCTTCTCCGTTCCTCCCCACGACAGCGACTTTCTCAGACTGGGCGACGGTGAAACTGACACCTTTGAAAATGAGGCGCGCTCCGAAGAATTTGGCGAGGTTATCTGCTACTAGAACTGTCATTTGCGAGTCCCCCAGGTAATTTGGCTTTTATGGTTTCGGAAAAAGGGCACAGTGCGACTAGGCCTGGCTAGACGCCCAGTTGAAGCCCTGTTTTCGCGAGGCCCGAAGCCATATCCGGAAGAACCCCTTTCAAACGTCTCTGTCTTAGCCAACTATACCATGTCCGGGCATAGGAAGGCTATTCCGCCGTGGGCGGCGTAGTATCTATGGTACGTGCCCTGACGGGTCCATGTAGTGTATGATTGTTCCACAAGTCTTTAGCCGGGAAGGATGGGCGGCATGGAGAGTCTGTTCGTCGACAAAGCCATGGCCACGAGGTTGGAACTGGCCGAAGCCGACATCTCTGCCAAATACGCTTGGGCCTACGCCGGCCTTTTCCCGGGCTCGGGAGCCTGCGCCGCTCCAGTCGCGGGGGGCTACGTGTCGTTCGCGGGCAGCCGTTCTCCTTATAGCAGGGCAACAGGTTTGGGTCTTACGGGCGAGGTGAAGGCCGCCGAGCTCGACATGATAGAAGATTTCCTCAGATACCGCCGCGCCCGGCCCACCCTCGACATCTGCCCCTTCGTCGGCGGCTCGCTTCTGGAGTTGATCGCCGGGCGGGAGTACCGCGTTCACCATTTCCTGAATCAGTACGTCAGGCCTCTCAAACCGGGCCACCCGGAGTACGAAGACTTCGGACGTGGCATCACGATCACGCTGCTCCGTCAAAGAAGCGAAGAAGATGCCCGGCTATGGACATCTACCGTGGCCAGGGGATTCGCCGGAGACGCAGTTGGAACCCCTCCAGACATGGACGTATTTAGAGCGATGTTCGGCACCGTGGGCATAGCGTGTTTTTTGGCGAGAGTTGATGGAGAGGTTGCGGGCGGAGGAGCCATGAAGATAGTTGACGGCACGGCTTTGTTGTCTACTGCCAGCACGCTACCTTCCTACCGCCGGAGCGGAGTCCAGTCGGGCCTTCTCCGTGCCCGGTTGTCGGCTGCAGCCAACGCCGGATGCGATCTAGCGTCGGTGATGACTGTTCCGGGCGACGCCGCTCAAAGAAACGTTACCCGGGCCGGCTTCTGTCTGGCCTACACAAGGCTTACGGTCGTGAAAGGCCCCCAACCCGTATAGCGACCTTCTGGGCAATTATCCCTATTTCACCTCGTTACCACCTCATGCCGCCTTTTCGATACTCCCGATAGTAGTCCACCCACCGGCATTATCGAACAAAGAGGGCGAAGGGAGGCCATTGTGGTGTCCGGCATCAGGATCTCAGGGCCCGTTGAAGTGCCAAGAACCGATACCGCCCCGCCCGCCTATTCGAAGGAGACGGGGGTTCGCCTTTCTGCGGTTCAAGAACCGCTGACTTCGGATCAGCTGGACATTTCGCCGGAGGCGTATAAGGCTTTCGGAAACGGAGCACCAAGCACCCTGGAGAGCCGTCATCTGGTCGTATTGCTGGAGAAAGTCATCGCGATGAGAGTGAAACGTCCCGACGAATTGCGCGCCCCGCCCAAACTGAAACCCATATCCCTTCGCGCCGGCGGACAGGCGAAGTCAGCAGATAAGCGGACGCCCGTTCCTCCCGTAGGGCCAAAACTATTCGAACCTGGTGCGAAACACTCCGAAAACGAAAAACAGGATAGTCATCCCAGACAACACGCCTAGGTGGATCAGGACGTCCCCAATTCCGCCGTTTCGAACAGTGATCTCGTCCAACGCCATCATCGCCCAAGCCTGAGGTGTGAATTTGCCCACGATTTGCATGATCCTCGGCGTAACCTCAAGAGGCCAATAGAGCCCTCCCAGCATACTGGTTGAAACCACAACTGTCGGAACCACGGCCTGCAACTGCGCGGTGGTTCTCACCAATGTGGAAAGGAAAACGCCCATGCCGGTGACGCAAAGGGCAAATAACGCCAACACGGACGCCATCAGGCAAGGGGACCGCCCAAGTTCCATACCGAAGATGCGCCACCCCGCAAGAAACAACACTGCCACCTGAAAGACCCCGATGGCGAACGTTCCCAAGACCTTGCCGCCCAATATGACGGATTTCGAGGTCGGCGTCGACAAGAGCCTGGCCCAGGTGCCTTGCGCTCTCTCTTTCAGGATATCCCCGGCGGAAAACATGACGGCGAACATGGAGAACATCAAGAAGATACCTATGAAAAGGCGGGGCTCCCGGCCTTTGTCGCTTTCCGGCAGGTCTTCTCTTGTCACGAGAAGATGCGTGGCCGTTAGAGCGGGGTCGGCTTGATACGCGGCGACGGCCCTCTCCGACACTGCCGGCGCGTCGATCATGCTATCGACCCCAAGGGACCGGGCGACGTCGCCCGCCACGGTCTCGGTAGCGCGCGCCAGGATGTACTCGCTGACCGCCCTCTCGATCCCCTTGCCCGCCGCTTGGCCCAGATTCGAAGACGACAGACTTATGGATTCGATCGACATTGGCGAATCGCCGGCAAGCGAAGCCTGGAACCCTTGCGGTATGATAAATCCAACCTCTACCTTCCCACCGGCTACGCTTTTTCGAAGTTCTTCTTCTCCCACGCGCTCCACGGTATACAGGCCGCCGCTCCCAAGTTCCAGGATCATGGCCTCACTGAGAGGAGAGACGTCGTAATCGGTCACACCCAAAGGAATGTGAACGGGTCCGCCGCCACCCGCCCCAAAAGCCGTCCCCAGCATCCAGGCAAAACCAAGGGCCAAACCCATCATCAAGAGGATCGTGCCCGCTTCCCTGCGCGTCTTCAGGAGTGACGAGCTCAAGACCGCCACAAGTTTCCTCAAGGATTGCGCCCCCCAACCGAATGAGCCCGAAATGTCACGCTTGTTCCAGCCGCATGCAAGAAAGACCTATCCCAAGAAAGGCCACCCCCATGCCACAAAGGACAAGCACCGGTGTCATGGCGGCACCCGCCCCTCCGCCCTCCATCAACCCGAGGAAGCCCTGCAATCCCCACCGGGTTAGCGTAAACTTGCTTACCGTTTGGAGAGCGGCCGGGAAAATGTAAACAGGTACTTGACACCCTCCAAGTAGGGCCATAACCTGAATCCCTATGTTCTGCAAAGCATCGGCGGCGCGCTCAGTCCTGGCGACCGCGGCCACAAGCATGGCAAATCCCGTTGCGGCAAACGACATTGCGGCCGATACCATGAGGACAGCAAGCGGCGGCCCGCCCCAATCCACATGCAGTATTAGCCCCGTGAACAAGACGAGCACGCCTAGCTGGAGGAAACAGACCAAGAACGTGGAGATGGTCTTTCCTAACAGGATGTCCGCCTTCGTGACCCTCGACGCGAACAGCCTCGCCATTGTGTGGTTGTCGCGCTCGTCTATGATGGACTTCACGCCGTGCGCGGCCCCAAAGAGCACGAACATCGACGACATCCCCGCTGTGTAGTACTGAAGAGCCGTTATCCAATTCGATTCCAGCTGCGTCCGGCGAAGGACCGAGGTGGCTGCCCGCGTTCTTTCGGCAACTTTGCCTACAATCAAAGATACCAACTGCTCCGTCTGAGGCGGAGCCGGCACCCCGGCGCCGGGTTGACCCGAAAACCCCGCTTCGGCAACGGCTTGAGAAACTGAACCGGCGATGCTTGATGTGGCCGCTCCGATGAGAGAATACTGGCTTGCGAAAGTATCGACTATGCTCTCCACTATTCCGGTGCTAACAACACTGCGGGGATCCCCCCGCACGGTAATTGATTGTGATGCGCCGCCTGTAC
The DNA here is from genome assembly GCA_964565305.1 of uncultured Eubacteriales bacterium. GTDB lineage: Bacteria > Bacillota > Sulfobacillia > Fermentithermobacillales > Fermentithermobacillaceae > DULO01. The sequence continues at coordinate 6,298 of CAZMEF010000004.1, forward strand.
CTCCCGCGCCGTTCTGGGGAAGGATGACGGCCGCTTTGACCGCTCCACGCAGGACCGCGTCCACTGCCTTTTCTTCGGTTTCGAACGGCTTGAGCGCGATCATAGAGGCGATTTGGTCGTAACCGAACACTTCTCGAAGTTGGGTTCCAAGAGGCGTGTTTCCTGGGTCCACAAAAGCGACCTCAAAGAAGATTAAGGTACCGCCTCCCGAAAACAAAGGCCCCAAGGCCGAACCGAGGATGAATATGAGGATCGCGGGCATGGCGATCAACGTCGCAAGGGCTTTGTGATCTCGCGCGACGGTCTTCACGTCCTTGACCGCTATCTCCCAGGCCCTCATCTTTATCCCCCCTAGTCCCTCAAGGCCTTCCCAGTCAGACTTAGAAAGACGCTTTCGAGGTTGGGCTCCTGGATCCTGACAGTTCGCACCTTGGATCCGGTGCTTTGAAGCGCGACCAGTATTTCTCCCAACCTTTCTTGGGCGTTGTTCACTAACACGGTAAGGACCTGGCCTCGCGCGGACGCGGTCTGTACGCCTTCAAGCGCCCGAACCACTTCGACGGCGTTAGGATCCCAATCTCCGTTGGACATCTCGATTTTGTCCGCGTCGCCGATCATGGCTCGCAACTCCGCTTGCGTGCCGGAGGCGATGACCTTGCCCAGGTCCATAATGGCCACGGTGTTGCAGAGTCGTTCCACTTCTTCCATGTAGTGACTCGTATAGATAACCGTGACTCCCTCACCGTTGAGTCTTTGCACGGTCTCAAGGATGTGGTTCCTGGATTGAGGGTCGATCCCCACCGTCGGCTCGTCCATTATGAGCAGTTCAGGTTTGTGCAGAAGCGCGGCTCCTATGTTGACGCGCCTTTTCATTCCTCCCGAATAGGTCTCGATCTTTTCCTTAGCCCTATCTGTGAGTCCGCAGTACTCCAAGGCCTCATCTACACGCTCGGCGAGGGTCTTCCCGCCGAGTCCGTACATCCTCCCCCAGAAACTAAGATTCTCTCTAGCGCTGAGGCTCGGATAGAGGGCGATGTCCTGAGGAACCAGGCCCAGAACCTTCTTGATGGAAGAAGATTTCGGATCGACTTCGTGGTCCTTGAGGTAGAAAACTCCACCTGTCGGGGTCACAAGCCCCGATATCATGGAAATGATGGTGGACTTGCCTGCCCCGTTCGGTCCCAAAAGTCCGAACACGTCGCCGGGCATTACCTTGAAACTGACATCGTCCACAGCCACCGTGGACTTGTATACTTTGCGAAGGTTCTTTACCTCGAGCAGAGCCACGTTATCAACTCCCTGGCGCGCACTTAGCGGCTTCGTCCTGGTAGCGAGCGAGCAGTTCAGGGAACGCCGTCATGCCCTCCTGCGCCGCGCCGGCGAGGGCGTACAACCCGAACCCAAGCCTTTCGAACCACCCGTAATAGTTGGAATAAAGTATGGACCCGGTTTTCGGGCCGGTGCCCGCCTTTCGCAAGCGAGCGGGCGACGAAGGCCCTAACTCGCGGAGAAAACAACCTATCTTGACGCACTCTTCGCGGTAGGCCGTCGCGATAGGCCGCCTAGAGCTACCGCCGCTGTTCAGGTCCATGGATCTTCCCGAAACTTCGCGAAGGATGGCTCTTCTTTCGCTCTTCAGCTTCCGGGGCTTCCTGGCGACGGGGTGGAACGAGATCTCGACACCCGTCGGCTCGCGGTCCAACGAGATCAGAATTAGCCCTAGTTCGAGGCGCTTCAACACATTTAGGGCCGACCGCCAGCCATCGGTCTTGATCCGTTTGCCGGGATGAGGCACTACCACGTATGCCGAGTCCGCCGAACGTTGCCTTTCCACCGCCTGGGCTATGACCGCCAAATTCAGCGATGTTTTCATCTCGAGGACGATCAGTTCATCGCCCTTTGTGGCCGCAACATCGCACCCTTTTACCTCGCTTCGGACCGTGTACCCGTTGCCGACCAGGTAGTCCCTCAGCGGCCCGTACAAGTCCGTTTCCCTCAAGCCTTCGCCTCCACCTTCAAAAATCGTCATTCGTTCCTTCTGCGCGGGCCCAATAGGATTGTAATGCCGAGCGCCACCAGAACAAGAGGCCACCACTGACCTACGAGATCCCAAACTCCGTCGAACAGCTTCGTCGATATGGCGAACATCGACAATCCTACGACGGTGACGATGCTCCCGGGGATGGCCGCCCATCTATGCCGTGGCTCAAGGGCGCGGATTAGGAAGAATGCCACACCGGGAGCGATGACAAAAAGAGGCCAAAAGATGTCCATGTTGAGCCCCAGAGAATCCAAAAGTATGACTGCTCCGGTAGTCGTAGCGAACGCTCCTGGGAAAACTGCCCAATGAACTCTTCCGATAAGTCGGAGAAGCAAGAAAGCGATTCCCGCCGTGAGAACGAGCCCCTCACCAAAGATTGTCCAGGTCCACCTCCTCAAGAAAAGAAGCAGAACTCCGGCGATGATCAATATCAGGCCCATGCCGTATCGCGCGTTCCTGTTGTCTGGCTCCAAGTCGTTCCGGCAGATCAGGGTCCCTGCCGGGTCCCCCCTTCCTGTGGACCGGATGTGCTCCATGTGGTGTTCTACGACAGAACCCATGCGCGGTCTCACCCCTTTTTCGACCGCTATATCAACGATCAGGGGATTCTTGCTTGGAAGCCTCGTGTGTGAGCAGGTCCATGAACTTCGCGGCAGCGACGGGAAGACCCACATTCTTGAGCGTCGCCAGAGCCACCCCCCGGCGCGGAACCGGATGGTCGAGGGTTATCTCAGAAATCTGGCCAGATGAAAGTTCGGCCCGGGCAAATTCCCGGACTACACAGGCGATACCCAGGTCGATGCGGGCGAATTCCAGAAGCAAATCGACGCTTCCCAACTCCACTTCCGGCATGAGCGTCACTCCCTTACGAGCGGCCCACCTATCTACATACCTGCGCGTGTTGCTCGCGTTCTCGAGCATCAAAAGCGGATAGCGGACCATCTCCTCGAGAGTGACGACCCCTTGCAGAAGACTGGAGTACCGGGGTCCCGCGACGAAGCAATCTTGCACCGTCATGACCTCCGTGAAAGAAACCATATCCTCATCGGGAAGGGGCAGATTCGCCAAGCCGATGTCCACCTTCCCATCTTTCAACAATCTTAAGGTCTCAGGCGTGGTCCTGTTAGTGACGTGAATCTTGACTCCCGGGTAAAGGCCGTGAAAGACGCCAAGGAAAGGGGCCAGATAGTGTTTGCTAAGGGTGTCGCCCGCACCGATGCGCACCTCGCCGCTTGCCATCCCGCGGACCTCGACCATCCTTCGTTCCGCCGTTTCGATCAGGCTGTAGGCCTGGGAAATGTGCTGCTCAAGCGTTTCGCCCTCCCGGGTGAGCCGAACGCCTTTGGAAGACCTGACGAGAAGAGTGACTCCCAACTGGGATTCGAGTCTCTTGATGGCCTGTGAAACCGCAGGCTGAGTCACGAAAAGATCTTCCGCCGCCCCGGAAACGCTACCGGCGCGGGCAACATAGTGAAAGACTCGGTAGAGGTCCAAATCAACAAACATCCATAAGCTCTCCTTATGGTGATCATAATGACTTTTACTTTCACTTATATACCAATAGCCATTATCATTGAGTCCGGACTCGCAATCAATGGGTTGTGATGAGCATCCTGCAGGTGAAGGGGAGGGTTCGCAATGGGCGTCACTTCCGTGGTGGGCGCCAATTGGGGCGATGAAGGCAAGGGCAAAATGGTGGACTACCTTGCCGAAAGGTCGGACGTCGTGGTCCGGTTTCAAGGCGGGAGCAACGCGGGGCACACTGTTATCAACCGGTTCGGGAAATTCGCTTTGCATCTGTTGCCATCGGGAATCTTCTACCCCGACGTAGTTAACATCCTTGGTCCGGGCGTCGCGTTGGACGTAAGCGAGCTTAGCCAGGAAATCGCAGGGCTTGAAAAGCGCGGGGTGCCCAAACCGAAAGTGATGGTGTCCGAACGGGCGCAGGTCATGATGCCCTATCACAAGTTGTTTGACGGATATGAAGAAGAGCGGCTGGGCGCGCGTCAGTTCGGTTCCACGCGGTCCGGAATAGCTCCCTTTTATTCTGACAAATACGCCAAGATCGGCTTCCAGATAGGCGAGCTGTACGACATTGAGGCGTTGACGGACAGGTTAGTCCCCATCGTCCAAGCCAAGAACGTGATTTTGGAGCATCTATATCACAAGCCGGCTCTCGATGCCAAAGAGATCGCCCGCACACTCAACGATGACGCCACAAAAGTGCGAAACCTCGTAAAGGACACTTCGACGTTTCTGCACAAAGCCATACGGGAAGGGAAAAGCATCCTTCTAGAGGGCCAACTCGGCGCTTTGCGGGATCCGGATCACGGCATTTACCCTTTTTCCACCTCTTCATCCACCTTGGCCGGTTTCGCCTCTGTCGGCGCGGGCATCCCTCCGTATGCGATCTCCGACGTTATCGCCGTGGTTAAAGCGTACTCGAGCGCGGTGGGGGCGGGCCCGTTCGTCACAGAACTCCAGGGTGAAGCCGCTCACGAACTTCGCGAACGAGGCGGCGACGCGGGGGAATACGGCGCCAAGACCGGACGTCCGAGGCGCGTTGGCTGGTTCGACGCGGTCGCGACCCGTTACGGATGCCGGATGCAAGGGGCGACAACCGTCGCGCTCACCCTTCTCGACGTTCTCGGCTACCTGGACTCCATTCCTGTCTGCGTGGAGTATGAGATAGACGGCGAAAGGACCGCGGAGTTTCCCCTAACAGGAGCGTGCGGCCGCGCAAGGCCCGTATACCGCGAACTTGAGGGCTGGAAGCAGCCTATTTCCCACATCAGGGATTACGACGATCTTCCGCGACAGGCCAAGTCCTATGTCTCGTTTGTAGAAGACGAGATAGGCGTCAAAATCGGCTGGATCTCGGTGGGCCCTCGCCGCGAGCAGACGATAATGAGGTAGCCCACGATCCATGGCCGGGGCAGCAGTCCATGAGGCTTCTGGGATCGCCGGAGAGCGGGGCGCCCTTGATCTCTTTCACGGCCGAGATTATCTTTTCCAGCTCCTCGGCATCGCCTTCGACGGCGAGCGTGGACCCTCCCTCCGCCCCGAACACACCTCCACGCGCTATTAGGGTGGCCCGCACCCTGGCCAGAAGGTGACAGGCCTGAACCTCTGTGATCAACGAGCCGTGAAGGATCAAAAGACCCACGGCCATGCCCATAGCTAAGTCAATTCTGGTCCTACCGCACGCGTTTGCCGCGTCTGCGACTCGTCCCGGACCTAATTTCTCGGCGCCGCAGGCGATGATGGTAGGCACCCCTTGGGCGGCGAGCCCCGCGAATATCCGCCCCGCGCATCCTCCCGACGGATCCCCTGACAGGATCGCCGCCCCGCCTTCGGTGTCGATAAGGCTTGCCCCTGTGATCGCGATGTCGCGAGGTCCCATGGACCAAACAGCCTCCTCCAGAGTCAAGCCGTCGCGGTCGAACAGAATGACCCTTCCCTTCTCCATGACGATGCAATGCGGAGCGGAGTCATCAAACGCGGCGCGCGCCCCGCCGGGAGTGATCCTGCCGCCTATGCCAAGAGTGGGACCGCCAAGTTCCTCTGAAACGGCGCTTACGGTGGTACCCCCTTTTAGAAGCACTTTACCGCCGTAGAGAGCCCTTCTTACAGAGGGCATCTCCCGGATTCCCCTTGCAATGAATCTCTTGGCCTCTGGAACTGTGAGTGTAAACTGGGCGATCATCTGGTTTCCCCTCTTATGTCGCTTGCAAATCTCCCGCTAGTATATTTCCGGATGATGCAGGCAAGAACCAAACGCGCCGGCAGAACCCTAACGTTTCGCCAAACGTCCAAAAGTTGTGCTAACATCTCATCAGGATGGGAGGCGGCTTCGGACATGGGCAAGGTTTTGAGGGCGGCATCGGCCGCTTTGCTACTGGTCCTGGTTGGACTAGTCGTGGGACAGTGGGCTCTTTCGAGAGGAACCGCTGCGATTGTACCCGGCGCGGGCGGAAGAGAAGCCGGAGGAGACCCGACGGTAGGTTCCCAAACGGGACCTACGGATCCGGATGATACGGAACCGCCTGCGGATCCCGCCTTTTCCACAAAGGAGACTGAGGAAGAGCACCTTGCCACGTGTCAGTACGAGCTGGACCCCGCGCAGATCACCTCTTCTAGTTTTTGGATCGACATTGACGTGACAAAGCAAGTGGTTCGCATCATGGAAGACGACGACGTAGTGCACCGCGAGATGATCTGCTCCACAGGCGTAGAAGGCAAGGAAACCCCACTAGGCACATTCGAAATTCAGAACCGTGGCGAGTGGTTTTACAACGATAAGTACAAACAGGGCGCGAAGTATTGGGTGTCGTTCAAAGATTGGGGCGTGTATCTGTTCCACACGGTCGCGATGGATAGCGAAAAGAATGTGATCGAAGAAGAAGCGGCCAAACTTGGGGCCCCCGCTTCGCACGGCTGCATCCGCCTTGAAGTGGAAAACGCAAAGTGGATTTACGAGCACATACCCCAACACACCAAAGTGGTCATTCACGAGTAGTTTCTACTCTCATGCCCATTCGTGCATTTCTTCACAAAGTGCTATACCTCCACGTCTATTCCATGTATGATGTCATCGGTAGGCAAACCTGAGGGGAGGGGCCACGAGCCCTGAGCTCAAGGGTCGATGCACAAGCGCGTGTTTTGACGCATTGGCCCGTCCCCGGCGACGGGTCTTACTTTTTGGGCCCGTCCCAAGCTCCTGGGACAAGAACAGTCGGAATAGGAGGCGAAAGCATGGAGGGACCGGGTAAAGTGCGGGGGACGCAGCAGCGCCGCATCGGCGTGATCGCTATCGTGCTGGAGGACCGTCACAAATCCGCCGACAAGGTCAACGAAGTATTGGCCGAATACGGCGACGCCATCGTCGGCAGGATGGGAGTCCCCTACAGAGACAGAGGGGTATCAGTGATAGCGCTGATCGTGGATGGAAGCACAGACCTTCTGGGCGCCATGACGGGAAAACTAGGCGAGATCCCCGGAGTGAAGGTGCGTTCGGCCCTTACCTTGTGAAGAGGAGGAACATACCCACATGAAAATTCGTACCATCGACGTAGTTAGGACGGGAATTCTCGCGGGGTTGGCTATAGCGGTTCAGGCAATGGGGCTGCCACAACAAGTAACGGGCCCGGCGGTGAACGCGGTTCTTTTCGTGACATTCTCACGCCCTGGATCGGCCTGATGACAGGAAAGGCACTGGCGGTAGCGGTCCCGGTGATCATGGCCGGAAATGTATCTTTGGCACTTTTCTCGGGCTACGTCCAGAAGCTTAACAAGTATGCCGCGATGGCAGGGGCAGCTTTTGTGAAGTGGGGAGTCATGAGTCTTGGAATCAAGATGCTGATCTCCGGCGGGAAGAAGCTTCCGGCGCCCGCCATCACAAGCCTCACCATAACCCAGTTGTATACGGCCCTGGGAGGGGCGGTCGTGGCGGCGCTTGTGCTCGCCGCGCTAGATAGGTCGAAAAAGTAGGAGAGCAAAGGCCAAAAAGGGGGCGCTCCGGCGGCGGTGGGCCCCCTTTTGCGTGGCTCCTGAGCCCGATAGCTAGCTTTCTCTGCGGTCCCCCGCGATCACAGGCTGTCTGAACGCCAGGACTATCAACTCGTACAAAGCCGCTATGCCTATGACCGAGTACACTATCTTTTCGGCCATCGCGTTACGCGCGGTTATGGCAGCGACTAGATTGTAGTCGGCGAGACCGATAAGTCCCCAGTTAAGACCGCCTATAATGGTGAGAATCCTGGTAAGCCAATTGAACCCCGACATCCGCATTGGTCCTGTTCACCTTCTTGCCTGTAGTCTTTTGGCACCACAGGTAGTCTGGTTAGTGGGAACCAAATTCATGCAACCGCGAACTCGGGAGCGTGATCCGGCATACTGCAAGTTGGCGCTGACCGGCGCTCGCTTGAAGGAGTCCGCCGTTTCTTGTCGAATTATCGCTTTTATGCCGGAGAACAGGTATATCTCACAAGATGCTATCGCCAACTCGCGACGACGTCTGTCGTATGCTTCGGCGCTCGGACTCATCTTGGCACTGACCGGGACTGTCGCTTTGGGCCTGCCGCCGTTTTGGGCAATGGGCTTTGGGACAATCATGGCCGCAACCTGCGCGAAAAAGCGAGACAACCTCGCACAGTCAAAAATCCTCAAATTCGCCCTTGACGGAATGGGCACAGTGCGAAACGTGACGGTGCTTGTACTGCTTGTGGCTACCATGACCTCTGCCTGGTTTTCTTCGGGAACCATACAGGGACTGATTTACTACGGCGTCTCACTCGTGAGTCCAAAGCGGGTACTGCTTGCGGGATTGCTGCTATCGAGCGTACTTTCTACGCTCATTGGGAGCTCTGTCGGCACTGTGGCCACTGTGGGAGTAGCCATTATGGGAATAGCGCGGGCTTTTAACCTTCCCCCCGCCCCTGTGGCAGGGGCGATCATGTCAGGGGCCATCTTTGGAGATAGGATATCTTTCCTTTCGGGTATCTTCCACTTGACGGTAGACATGACCTCGGCTGACGAACGCAAGGCGAGCAAGCGTTTCTTGAAGTCCGGAGTCCCGGCGCTTCTCCTGTGTGTGGCGGCGGCCTTCATCATGGGAAATGTCATCAAGATACCGAACGGAGGCGAAGGTTTGGCGTGGCAGACCCGGTTCCTCCAGGGTATGGCCATGACGGCTAAGGTCACTCCGTGGGTGCTGATCCCCCCGGCCTTGGCCATCGCTATGGCAACTCTTCGCGTTCCGGTGCGCCTTTGCCTGCTTGCGGGCCTTGCGTCCGGCGGGGTCCTGGCGGTGGCCTACCAAGGCGCCGCTCCTTTCACTTTACTTCGCACGATACTCATGGGCTACTCGAATACCGGCGCGGGCCCCGAAGTGGCCGCCGTGCTTCGAAGCGGGGGGCTCAGAGGCAGCGTCAATATGGCCCTCCTTCTGGTCTTTGCCGGAATGTACACCGGGATAATGGAGTCCTCGGGAATGATGGACGACATCTCCGGGGGCATCGTCGGGCGGCTCAAGAGCCGCACCTCATTCCTTCTTGGCGCCATGTGCGTGAGCGTGGCGTCCTCTATGATGGCAGCAAATCAGGCTATGTCCGTGATCATCCCGGGCCGGTCCATGTCGGCCAGAAGGGCGGAACTCGGCGTCAGCGAAGTTGAATTCGCGGGCGCTCTGTCAGATTCCGGAGTTCCTGCGGCGGGTGTCATACCGTGGAGCGTCATGGCCGCCATGTGCGGGGACGCATTGCAGGTCGCTCCCTTGGCCTTCCTGCCGTGGACCGTCATCGTATTCGCGTTGCCTCTCTTTGGGGTAATAATTGCCATCCGGAGCGGATCCCGCTATAGTGAGGCTCGATTGGATGCGCCGTAGGGGGTATCTGAAATGGGTTTTCGCATAGACCTGCCTGTTTTCGCGGCCCTTCCCAACTTGTGCATCGGGGCCGTTGTGGCGCGGGGAATTGACAACACGAAGAACTCGGACGCGATCTCGGACCTCCTGCGGGTCGCGACGCAAAACGTAAGGGAGAAGTTTACGGGCGCCGATCTGAAGACTCATCCTGACGTCGCGTGCTTTCGCGAGGCCTTCCGCACCCTCGGATATAACCCTAACAAATTCCCAAGTTCCGTCGAGGCGCTCACTTCACGAGTGATCAAGGGCCACGACCTTCCGGACATCAACCCTGTCGTAAACCTGATAAACGCTGTTTCTTTGAAGTACACCCTACCCATGGGCGCTCACGACTTGGGGGTCATCGGCTCTTCCGTTGACGTTCGCTTCTCTAGCGAAGGAGAACGCTTCACGCCGTTGGGGGAGTCCGACCCCGAGGACGTCCCCTGCGGGGAACTCGTCTACGCCGCCGGCCCTGAGATCCGCACCCGACGTTGGATATGGCGGCAAAACGACAAGGGGAAAGTGACTACCGCCTCCGAACACATCTTCTTCCCTATCGACGGCTTTTCGGATATGAACAAAGCAAGCATCGAACGGGCCATGGACGAACTGGCACGACACCTCATGACATTCTTCGGCGTGCGCGCCACGTTGGGCATAGCGGACCGCGAGAGGCCTGAAATTCAACTCTGATTTCTCCTGCCCCGCCTTCTACCTGTTGACACGACAAGGTATAATCGTTCTGTCCTGAACGTTCTAGACGGAACGTTCTGTTGAGAACAGTTTTTGGCAACGGTTCTGGTAGGGATAGCGGCGGAAGAGCCGGGAAGGGGGCTTTGTCGCGTCATGGAAAACCAAATTGAGCTGCTAGACAGCTTGCTAAAAGAGGTTAGCCACGGCTTATTCAGCTTAATGCGCGACATCATGCACAGTAGAGGAACGCCTTTGAGGGGTGGCAGGCTTATCCATCAGCTGTTGAAAGAACCGGGTCTCACTGTGAGCGAGGCCTCTCGTAGCTTGGGCATGGCCAAGTCGCACACTTCGAATTTGCTTGATGAACTACAGAAGTGCGGATTGGTCGAGAAACGGCCCGATCCGTCAGATCAACGGCTTACGCGAGTTTATGTGACTGAAGGCGCCAAGAAAGAGCAGGACCGGGCCAGGGCGGAGTTGTTGGAAACGCTCACCGCTGTGGCCTCCCGTCTCCCCCCCGGGAAAATAGGGGAACTCATCCAGGGGCTTACCGCCCTTCGAGACGCACTATCGTCAGAACGCGACGCAAGAGAGGCGGGTCCGGACCGTGCTTAAGCTTTCCAGGTTTTTGAAGCCGTACGTGGCCGTTATTTTAGTTACGCTGACCTTGATTTACCTCCAAGTTTGGGCGGAACTAAGCCTTCCCAATCTGATGGCTGAGATCGTAGACAAGGGCATCGCCAGGGGCGATACGGCGCTTATCTGGCGCGTCGGCGGTCGGATGCTCTTAGTCAGCTTAGGCGGAGTGCTTGCCGCTGTTACGGCAGGTTTTCTTTCGGCAAGAACGTCTACCGGCTTCGGACGCGACTTGCGGAAGAAGGTGTTCTCCCACGTCGAACAGTTTTCACTACGGGAATTCGATCAAATCGGCACGGCGTCCCTAATCACCCGCACCACAAATGACATAACGCAGACGCAGTCAGTGATCCAAATGTCGTTAAGCATGGTGGTCAGAGCCCCGATGATGTTCATCGGCGGCGTAATGATGACGGTCACGCGGGACCCTAGGTTGTCGCTCACGCTTTTGGCGGTGTTGCCCGTCATTGTCGCCTCGCTGACATTCGTGTCTGTGAAGGGAATGCCGCTATTCCGCGCCATACAGACCAAGCTCGACAAGCTGAACCTGGTGCTCCGGGAAAACCTAACGGGAATTAGGGTGATCCGGGCGTTCAACCGGGCTGACCATGAGGCCGAGAGATTCGATGAGGCCAACCGGGACCTAAGCCACACCTCCTTGAGGGTTCAGCGAACGATGAGCGTGCTACAACCTGTGATGATGCTATCTATGAACTACATTTCCATAGCAATCATCTGGATCGGCAGCCACAGGATAGACGCCGGGGCATTGGAAGTGGGCGGCCTCATGGCGTTCATACAGTATTCAATGCAGATCCTTTGGTCTTTGATAATGGTTTCCATGATCTTCGTCATGCTTCCCAGAGCCACGGCTTCAGCCGAGCGCGTGAACCAGGTGCTGGATAGTATCCCGACGGTTGCGGACGGCGGGCCGGCGACAAACGGTTCCGAGGCAGCAAGCTCCCACGAACCCCGGCCAGGCAGGCTGGAGTTCCGCGGCGTGACCTTCAGTTACCCGGGGGCGGAATCCCCGGCCTTGTGCGATGTGTCGTTCAAGGCGGAGCCCGGCGAGGTAACGGCCATCATCGGAGGCACCGGGTCAGGCAAGTCCACTTTGGTCAATCTCGTTCCGCGGTTCTACGACGTAGACCTGGGGAGCGTCCTTGTGGACGGAACAGACGTCCGGGAGATGACGCAGAAGGACCTTAGAGAGAGGATCGGGCTGGTTCCGCAGAAAGCGGTGCTGTTCAGCGGCACGGTTGCGGAAAACATCAGGTTCGGAAAAGGCGACGCGACAGACGAGGAAGTTAGGCGTGCCGCCGAGGTCGCCCAAGCGGCCGAGTTCATCACCGCCATGCCGGATGGGTTCGATTCGACCATATCGCAGGGCGGCACCAACGTATCCGGCGGGCAGAAGCAAAGATTGTCCATCGCCAGGGCCCTGGTGAGGAAACCCGAGATTCTGATTTTCGACGATAGCTTCAGCGCCCTTGACTACAAGACTGACGCCAATCTGCGCGCTGCCTTGAGAAAAGACATAAACGGAGCTACCGTTCTAATCGTGGCGCAGAGGGTGTCAACGGTAATGGGGGCTGACCGGATCATCGTACTGGACGAAGGGCGGACCGTTGGCATCGGCACGCACAAAGAATTGATGGAGACGAGCCCGGTCTACCGCGAGATCGTGCTTTCCCAGTTGTCAGAGGAGGAAGTGGCTTGAGCGCTCGCATAACTCCAACGAACTCGGACCGGCCAAACGGCCGGGACAGCACAGATGTAGCCAAAAGGCCTCCGGCCCAAGGGCCACGGGGGATGTTCGGGCCACCCGGCGGAGGAAGGCGGATGATGATGCCGGGCGACAAGCCCAAGGATTTTCGAGGCACGCTTCGGAAACTGGCGGCGTATCTGGCTCCGAAAAGGTTCCAACTTGGGATCGTATTTCTCTTTGCGGCCCTCGGAACGGCTTTTTCAATCCTGGGGCCAAAGATCATGGGCGGCGCGACTACGCGATTGTTCGAAGGTATCATGATGAAGATGGCGGGAGTGCCGGGCGCCTCCATCGACTACGGTTACATTTGGAACACGCTCATGAAGCTCGCGGGCTTGTACGCCCTGAGTTCGGCTTTCGCGTACGCCCAGCAGTTCATCATGGCCGGCGTTGCCCAAAGCACGGTTTACCAGATGCGCAAAGATGTCAACGCCAAACTGGCGCGCTTGCCTTTGAAGTACTTTGACACGCGGACAAACGGCGAGATCCTTAGCAGGGTTACCAACGACGTGGATAACGTCAGCACCACTTTGCCCCAGACCTTGACGCAGTTGATTAGCGCATCCATCACCATCGTAGGCGTCGTGATCATGATGCTCACGATAAGCCTTACCTTGACCGTGGTGACGCTTGTGACTGTTCCCCTTTCGATCATAGTCACCATGAATGTGGCGAAGCGTTCCCAGAAATACTTCGTCGGGCAGCAAAGGATCCTAGGTGAATTGAATGGCCATGTTGAGGAAATGTACACCGGTCACAAGATAGTGAAAGCGTTTGGCCGTGAGCCGGCATCCGTCCAAAGGTTTTCGGAGATTAACGAAACGCTTTACGACAACGGCTGGAAGGCACAGTTTGTGTCGGGAGTCATGTTCCCGCTCATGGGTTTCGTTGGCAACATCGGATACGTGATTGTGGCAGTGGTTGGGGGCCTGTACGTGGCGAACAAGGTAATCACCATCGGAGACGTACAGGCGTTCATAAACTACTCGAGGCAGTTCACCCAACCAATAAGCCAGACGGCCAACATCGCGAACATCATCCAATCGACTGTGGCCTCCGCCGAACGCGTCTTCGAGGTATTGGACGAAACAGAGGAAACGCCCGACAAGGCCGATGCCGAATATATCGACGACATGGAAGGCGACGTCGCCTTCCAACACGTCAAGTTCAGCTACAAAGAGGGTGTTCCTCTAATCGAGGATCTTTCCATCCGGGCCTTGCCCGGCCAAACGGTGGCTATCGTCGGCCCTACCGGCGCCGGCAAAACCACTCTAGTGAACCTGTTGATGAGGTTCTACGAAGTGGCCGGAGGCGAGATCAGCCTGGACGGTGTGGATATCGTCGACTTGCGCCGGGGCGATCTTCGCACCAAGTTCGGAATGGTCCTTCAGGACACCTGGCTGTTCAACGGCACCATAAGAGACAACATCGCGTACGGAAGGCCGGGAGCGTCACAAGATGAAATCGTCGCCGCCGCGAAGGCAGCCCGGGCCGATCACTTCATCAGAACTCTTCCGGACGGTTACGACACGCTTCTCAACGAAGAGGCGTCAAACATCTCGCAGGGGCAGATGCAGCTGCTCACCATAGCCAGAGCCGTGCTTGCGGACCCTGCCATCTTAATATTGGACGAAGCCACGAGCAGCGTGGACACCCGCACGGAACTGCTGGTACAGGAGGCCATGCGGAGTTTGATGCGAGGTCGCACAAGCTTTGTCATCGCGCACAGGCTCTCCACAGTCCGGAATGCCGACTTGATCCTTGTTATAAACGACGGAGCCATCGTCGAGCAGGGTAAGCATGAGGAACTTCTGGCGATGGACGGATTCTACGCTGAGCTTTACAACAGCCAATTCAACGGGAGCGAGGGCATTAGGAAAGCGCGGTAGGATTACTGTCATCCAAGGGTCTGCCGGGGATACCCCTTCTGTATGGGAGGGTTTGCTTCGAACCCTCCCACCGCTTCAAGGGTTAGGCTAGCTCTGCTACTGCTTTGCTACTGCTGTTGCTCCTCGCCAAGCGACCTTCCGAGCATTTCCATGCCTTTTGTGGTGACGGCGGGAGTCAGGCCGGTGGCGCGGACTGCTTCCTCAAAGAACCTGCGATAGGAACCGTACTCGCTCCAATCGGAAGGTAGAGAGCCCAAATCCGTGTATCTGCCCGATACCAAGTACTTGAACGCGCGGTACACATGCTCGTCGTATAGCGGAAACATGACCGGCTGCAGGGAGTGGAGGACAAACACGGCCATTTCAAAGTTGAACTTCGGCTGTCGGGCCAGCTCGAGAACCAACTTCGGGGGATAATCAGTGAAATTGCGAGGCACCAAACTGGCGATGGTCGACTCCTTGTCCGCTATCGTATTCCAGACGGCGTACCCGACCGGTGCCTTCTGGTTCCAATCGGTGGTGTAGAAATACTGCTGCCCCTTCTTGTCTTTGTAAGCTAGTGAAGCGCGGGAAGCCGCAGCGCCTCCTACCGAACCATCGCCGGGGTCTGAACCGCCGTCTTCGCCTTCTTTTTGCTGCGGCACTAGACAGCCGGTCTTCCAAGCCCCGAGTATCCTGAACCGGTCGGGATGCGCCGCGCGCTCTATCACCAGCTCTTCGTAGACTGCCGATAACGGATCCGCCGCGGCGTAAACATCTGCCCATGCGGCAAGTCTTTCAGCATCGGTAGACATGGCGCGCCCTCCCTTTAGTCGTGAACCATACTTTTAACACCTTATCCCTTATGGGCACCGCATGCAAGCAAACCTACCTGATGTCCAACCAATACAGCTAGTTGGGGTTTTCTTGAAGAGGACGAGCCGATGGGCGTAAGCACCTGGCGAAAAATCGGCAAGGCGACCCGCCTATGAAGGAGATGCTCGCCCAGCACGAGAAGCCACCAAGCAGCAACGGGATGAAGCATGAACATCATAGGAAACAAGGCGGCGATGAGTTGAGCGACCAACTTCTGGAAGCGCGGGCACAAGATGACCTCGCCCTCGTAGCTTCCGGCCTTACGAAGAAATACGGTGACAACACTGTGGTGAACGGGCTGGATTTGCGCGTAGAGCGCGGTCAGATCTACGGCCTTCTAGGACCCAACGGCTCGGGGAAATCCACGACGCTCAGGATGTTAACCGGGATCTTGGCGCCCTCGGCCGGTTCGGCGATTATCTGCGGACATGACTTGTGGAAGGAACCGGAAAAGGCCAAAGCGGTTATGGGATACGTGCCGGACGAACCGGTTCTGTACGAAAAGTTGTCGGCCAAGGAGTTTCTTGACTTCGTAGGCGAGCTCCACGGCGTACCGGGATCTGACAGGCGAGCCAGGATTGACAGGCTCGTCCACGTCCTCGATTTGGAGGAGAAAGCCTCGGACCTTATAGAATCGTACTCCCGGGGTATGAAACAAAAGGTGTCGATAGCTGCGTCTTTGATACATCACCCCCATCTGTTGATCCTCGATGAGCCCATCACAGGGCTGGATCCCGTGTCAACCCGTATTCTGAAGACCGTCTTGCGAAAGATGACTGAGATCGGAGCGGGAATCCTGATGTCAACCCATCTCCTTGAAGTCGCCGAGAGGTTATGCGACAAAATCGGGATTCTCGTGGGCGGTCGACTGGTTGCCGAAGGCTCCGTAGCAGAACTACGGACGATGACGAAGGTGGCAGCCCACTCTGCACAGGATCTGTCTAGGGAAAAGACTCTGGAGGACATATTCATCGAGTTGGCTGCCGGCGAGGAGTACAAGGAGATAATCGCGTCGCTGGATGCCGCCGAGACCGGGGGCACCTGATAGTCGCCATGGCGGTGGAGAAGGCCGCGAGCAGGTTTACCATAGGCGCGGTCTTCCCCACGATCGTTGTCATTTCTGTTCAGGCGGCGGTCTTCGTCTCCGCCACCAAGATGGCCGGCGAAAAGACCCTGCCTACATCAATCCCGCTATCTTCTTTCCAAAGTCCACGCACGCCGCCACGCCGTCATCGTCGGGCACCCAAAGCAACTTGATGCCGTCATCCACTACCTCAAAACCACCGTCCTTCAGAGCTCCGCTGAGTATCTTCACCGACTCTCCGCTCCAGCCGTAGCTTCCGAACGCGGCGGCCTTCTTCGCCTTGAACTTAAGGCCTTTTAGCATCTCGAGGATGGTCCCTAGCGAAGACAGGTAGCCGTTATTTATGGTGGACGAACCGACGAGAATGCCCTTCGACCGAAAAACCTCGGTGACGATGTCGTTTTTGTCCTCCTTGGCCGCGTTCATGAGTTTCACGGTCACGCCCGGATCGGCGGATCGGATACCGAGCGCGATGGATTCGGCCATTTTCCTAGTGGAGTTCCACATTGTGTCATAGATAAGGGTAATCTGGTTCTCCTTGTACGCGTCAGCCCACTCGAGGTACTTCTCGACGATCTGCTGCGGGTTGTCCTTCCAAATGACGCCGTGGCTCGGGCAGATCATGTCCACCGGCAACCCAAACCCGAGCACTTCGTTTATCTTGCGGGTGACCAAGGGGCTGAACGGGGTGATGATGTTGGCGTAGTATTTGAGCGCTTCGTGATACATTTCGGCGGTATCCACCGCGTCGTTATAGAGCGACTCGGTCGCGTAGTGCTGCCCGAACGCGTCCTGACTGAAGAGAATGTTGTCCCCCGACATGTAGGTGAACAACGTGTCGGGCCAATGTAGCATGGGCGCCTCGATGAACGTCAACCGGGCGTCTCCCAGATCCAAAGTATCGCCGGTCTTCACCGTGACGAAGTTCCAATCCTTATGGTATTGAGCCTTGAGAAAGCGCATGCCGTTGGCTGTGCAATATACGGGCGTGCCGGGGATCTCCCTCAAGAGCTGCAACAAAGCGCCGCTATGATCGGCTTCCGAGTGAGCGGCGATTATGTAATCGATGTCTTGAAGGTTGACCTCTTTCTTGAGGTTTTGCACAAACTCCCTGTCATACGGAAGCCAAACCGTGTCAATCAAGACGGTTTTCCCCGCCCTAATCAGGTACGAGTTGTAGGATGAACCCTTCGTTACGGACAACTCTGACCCGTGGAACCACTTCAACTCCCAGTCGGTCTTCCCGACCCAGGTTACCTTCTCGGTGAGCTTCTTCGCCATGTCTAGACCTCCCCCAGTATCCTTGCCCGGCGTGCGCTTAGGTAGTTCGCCTAACCCGTGGTGTTCTCCTTTTGCGTCAACCCGAGGCGACCTGCGTGATGCCGCGCTAGCCCCCGCACGCCCTGCCAATATTCTCAAGGTTCTGGACGAAGGGGCCTCTCTTGTCGTACTCTCGCCGCGGTATGTCGTCGGGAATCTCGCGGAGTATCCGGCTGAGGGATAGATCACCCCGCGTGAAGATGGATAGCCGCACTCCCTGGCTCTTGGAACCCCCGACCTTCAGGAGATATTGCGTTTGGGAATCCCTCAGGCGCCCGGCTTCAGAAGGTGAGCCCGCCCCGCGAAGATCGCCGCCACCGCGCAGCTCCACTGCCCAATTGTAGTCAGGGACGTAGATATGGTACTGCATCCGTTTTCCGGTCTCAGGGTTCACCAAGAACTTCGGACCCGCTCCATAGTAGAACTGCACTGTCGGAGCTACTATCCAGTCCAAGAAAGCCTTGGTCGCCTCGAGTGCCTTGTCTTGTGACATATCAATGCGACAACTCCACTCATGGGCAAGCTTTGCCTCCACGTGAGGCGGCACGGTCGGTAATGGCCGCAGCCTGCCGGATTCGCTTATTGGCCTCATCCAACCCGCTCGCTCCAGTTCTCGCGTGTGCTTAGCCGCAGTCTTCTGCTCCAAGCCGATGATGGCCCCTAGCGACCGCAGTGAGTCCGGCTGATACATCATCGCCGCAAGGTACGTCATTTTCGCGTGTGGGCAAAGTTCGTCCAACCCAAGCAGTTCCTGAATTATCCTCTCGCCAATTCTCAAAGTGTCAAACCTCCATGTAACACCAGACGCCCCTGGGAAATTATACCACAGAATGAGTCTGTCGCATACTGTCGCGTCCTTTGTGGACCGAGGTAGTTTTGTCGAACCGGGGAGCCGCGTTACGTCGCCTTTCCCTTCCTTCTGGCTTCGCTCATCTCTTTGACCGCCCACTCGGGAATCGAGCGAAGCCGCCCGGCAAGGAGAGAAAACAACGCCACTTGCGCCGCTTCCTCGACGTACACGGCGTTGGACAACGCGTCGCCAACAGCGGATCCAACGCACACAACGCCGTGGTTTTGCAGCAACACCGCATTCGCCGTCGACCCAAGACGGGCAACAACGGCGCGCGCCAATTCCTTCGAGCCGGGCAACTCGAACGGCACAACCAACACCTGACCGAGAGAGGCGAGCGGAACGGTAACAGCGGGCAGCCCGGGGCGATCAACCGACCAGGCTGTCGCGTACGGCGAGTGGGTGTGAGCGATTCCCATCACATCGGGCCTGCTTCCATAGATTGCGAGGTGCAGCGGTGTCTCGGATGAAGGCCTGTGAGGTCCGTCCACTACCCTGCCATCCATGTCGATCACAGTGATATCGCTGGGTTCAAGCGATCTATAGGGAAAGTTCGTAGGGGTAATTGCCACGAGGTTTGTGTCCGGATCCCTAGCCGACAGGTTTCCCGAAGTTCCGCGGCTTAAGGCCATTCGGCTCATGTCGAGGGCGGCGTCTTTGACCTGCCTTCGCAGGCTCTCCATCTGCACCGGGGGTCACCCCCAACCAGTTCCGCAAGAACCCTTGATACGATCGACCTCGCGAGAATCACGGGGCACCCGACCATCTCCGTAACCATCTGCTTCATAGAGAGCGTGAATCCGATGCAATCCAACACCACCAGCTCGGCTCCCCATCTTTTGAAATCCGCGGCGGCAGAGGCGATCCTCGCGGAATCTTCATAGGGCGACGCAGCCCTCACTAGACATTTGAGGCTTGCGTTTGACCATACCGCTTCGGCTTTCGGAATCTGATCGGCATCGGGCATCAGCACGCCCAGCCGGAGTCCTTCGCCCAAGGCTTTGACGACGCTGAACAGGATCCTCTGCGGGCGCACGACCAGTCTCTCGCTTTCGAACGGCGGGAAGTCGCCGGTACAGACGAGAGCCACTATGTCGACGCCTTGTTTGTTCAGCGACGCGATCTGCCTCTGCATCCTGGCAAGAATGTGCCTCTCGGCCACTCTCACAGAGGTACCGTCAGCCATGCGAGTGACGAGCGCGTAGTCGCCGGGCTCGGGGCTTATGGCGCGAACCTGCTCGAGCGTCATGCCGTCCAAAGCTCCCGCTTCCAGGATATCCACGCCATCACCCAAGACGGCTTTGATCTCGGGTATGAGGTCCGAGCGCGGAGACTGCCCAATGGTGACTGTGCCGATAACCGGCTTTCTTTTGTCGTCCATCATGTCGTCACTCATGCGCCCGCCTCCTGACGCGAACACTCCGCGCCGAGCGTCCTCAAGTGACTCATCAGGCCATAGAGGTCTAGAAGCCTTTGGTACTCCTCGGGGTCGTAGAACTGACATTTGTTGGCCCCGAAGGCTTTGGCAACCTCTATGCAAAAGCGTGCCGCCTCGTCGATATCCGGGGGGTGGCTGGCTCCGGTTGCACATCCTGGGACCGCTGATACCGTTGTTATGGCGACTCCTACCACAGGCGTGTGCGTGGCAGTCGCCGGCTGCAAGATGCTGTTGACGTGAAAGACGCCATTGCCGTACGGAGTGATGTCCTGCATGGTAACGGGGAAGGTAACCGGTGGCAACCCGGTCGTCACGGACATGATTCTCAAGAGATCCTCGCTTACGCGCAGGATCCACCCGTCCTTCACAGTCGGCGATATCGCGAAGCCGCGATGGTTTATCACGTGATTTCCTTTGGTTGTGTCGACCGCAATTATCGCGTCCATGTCGGGGGCGACTTCGTGTTCGTTCATGGTCCGCATGTCGACGGGCGAGCCCATGAAAGAAACGGGCTCGTGGGGTATGGTAGGGGCGTTAGGGCAGATGTGCGTCGTGACAATAACATCGCCGTCCAGCCGATCTCCCCTCTTTGACATAATGCCTAACTTCGTCGCCACGGTGAGCGCCGTGGCTGCGCCGTCGCCGTCAGACACGAAACCGACGACCCCAGGGCGGGCGCCGATGCCTCCCAGCCTTCCTATGATCCCCAATGTCGGTGACGATCCTCCTCGGGTTTTTCCATGAAGACCGGGGATGAGTGCCTTCACGAAATCCGTGTGCCCCTTGTCGCCTTCAATCCGCTTCCATGAAACATGCTCCACGCCCGAACCGGCCAGAAACGCCGACACTCCTTTTCCGTCTGCGGCGGGGTCATCTAGAAAATCCAAAACCTGAATCACGCACTTAAAAGTCATATCGGTTCCTCCCAGCAAAACTGCGTATCGGGGTAGTTGTTTCGCCGATGTGGGCGGCGGCTCCTCTGCGGTCGTGGTGAAGTGTGGTTGGGGGGAACAAATCGGCGTCGATGTGGGTCGCGGGGGAGCAGATCGGCGGCACATCAAGAAGAGGGGCGACCACCTGGCCGCCCCTCTTCTAT